>JABJKH010000075.1 GCA_018660465.1 Rhodospirillaceae bacterium | reverse complement strand
TTATTGTCCGGCTGTAAGTCTTCAGAATTACCCGGGTGGAAGCAACTAAATTCAGTCATGGATGGTGGCTCAGCCCCAACTCCGACCCAGAAAACACGTCCGGGGCAGCAGGCATCGAAAGAATCCCCTCATCCGACGGTCGCAGTTGAAACAGCACCGCGTCCGGCACCGCCCCCGCCCCCAGCGATCATCACGCGGCCCCGGTCTTCTGTGCCACCGCCACCGCCACCATCAGGTGCTGGAAATACATTAACAGGTTCGGATTTGCCGCCGGGGTATAACGCTCCCTCTGTGCCCAGCGCCCCGGAAGTACAAAAAGGTCCGTCGTTTGTTCCTTTATTGACCCGTTCAACCGGGACCATCGATGAAGAACAAACCTATCAAAATCAGTCGCCACCTCCGCCACCTCCAGCAGAGGGGGCCGTTCGCGTGGCACTGTTGTTGCCGTTGTCGGGCCCGAATGCGGCTGTTGGCAAAGCCATGTTAAACGCGACCCAGTTGGCGATCTTTGCCTTTGCTGCCGAAGGATTCGAGCTGTTGCCACAAGACACAAAAGGCACTCCAGAGGGAGCGGTAGAAGCGGCAGCCCTCGCAATTGGTGATGGGGCAGAGCTTATTTTGGGACCGTTGTTATCCGCATCGGTTAAGGCAATTTCACCGCATGCTCGAGCTGCGAATGTTCCCGTGCTTGGTTTTTCCAGTGACCGGACCGTTGCCGGTCTTGGCACCTACACCATGGGTTTTTTGCCGAGCGCAGAAGTGGACCGCATTATTACCTACGCCCATACCAAGGGCCATCAGCGCTTCGCCGCGTTGGTTCCGGACAACGATTATGGAACAGCGATCATCAGCGCGCTTGAGTTGATTGCGGATCAGCTTGGCGTTGCTGTCACCCAGGTAAAATATTACGACCCGCTTGCGGAAGATTACACGCCTGTGGTGCGCGAACTTGCGAATTACGGATCACGCCGTGGGGCTCTCGTTTATCAGCGGAAGGAACTAAAAGCCCGCGGCGATGAAATTGCGCTGCGTGCGCTAAAGCGTCTGGAGAAACTTCAGACATTAGGCAACCTACCGTTCGATGCATTGTTGTTACCGGCGGGCGGCAAGCGCTTGCAGGCGATCGCTGCGTTGCTGCCGTTTTTTGATATTGATCCGGCGAAAATTAAGATGTTGGGAACGGGCCAATGGGATGCGTCCGGTCTAGGGGCGGAACCGGCCCTGGTTGGTGGATGGTATGCAGCACCGCCGCCGACGGCGCGTGCTGACTTTATCCGTCAATACAAGGAAATGTATGGACTAAATCCACACCGCTTGGCGACATTGGCCTACGATGCAGGGGCGTTGGCCGCAGTGTTGGCGCGAGCGAAAGACGGCCCGAATTTCAGCGAAGACGCGATAACTGCGTCCAGTGGCTTTGCCGGTCGGGATGGCATTTTCCGGTTTTTACCCCAAGGTGTCGCGGAACGTGGCCTTGCTGTCTTGCAGCTGACCCATCGGGGATCAAAGGTTATTGATGAAGCCCCGGCTTCTTTTGATCCACCCCTGAATTAGGCAGCCTTTATATTAGGTCAATAAATGTCCAAGAATCGCATTGAGCCGCTGCCGTCCAGCAGGGGTTGTCCTGAGGCCATTCTGGTCTACAACCACGAACCCCCCTTGGCTCAAGTCTTCCAGCTTATTTTTGTCTAAGGCAACCTCTAACGAACTTCCTGTTAGTTCTAAAAAACGTTCTGCATCAATACCTTCGGTCTTTCTAAGCCCGAGCATGATAAGCTCTTCCCGGCGCTCAGTTTCAGTGAGTGCCGTGCGTCGTGCGGTGCCATGATTGCGGGATTCTACAGCATCAAGCCATCGGCCTGGTGTATGAATTTGATAGAGCGCATTAGTTTGACCCTGGGTCAGGCGTCCATGGGCGCCCGGTCCCAGCCCAACATAATCGCCACCTTGCCAATAAGTCAGATTGTGGCGGCATTGGTGGCCGGGGCGGGCGTGATTAGAAACCTCGTAGGCTGGCAAGTCTGCTGCTTCCAGGACAGCATTTGTTGTTTCATAGAGGCTGGCGGCCAAGTCTTCTTCGGCGGGCTCAACTTTTTTCTGCGCAAATGGCGTACCCGGCTCAATGGTCAATTGATACAGTGAAAGATGATCAATGCCTTGTTCGAGCGCTTGCGTCAGTTCGTCCTGCCAAGCCGGGACCGCTTGACCGGGTCGCGCATAAATCAGATCAATGGACACCATCGGGAACAAATTTTTGCCATGGTCGAGGGCGGCAATTGCATCGGTGGCGGTGTGCTCCCGACCCAAAAATTTTAGCGCATCATCGTCCAGGGATTGAACGCCTAGCGAAAGACGATTCACGCCAGCACTTCGGAAGGCTTCAAACTTTTTTGCTTCCGCTGGGGAAACATTTGATTCGATGGAAACCTCTAGCGACTCAGAAACTGTCCAGAGATCCTGAATACCCGAAATGATACCGGCGACTGTACCCGGCTCCATGAGCGAAGGCGTGCCACCGCCGAAGAATATACTGCTGATTGTTCGGTCCGAAAATTCGGCAGCGAAGTGTGCGGCTTCTCTTAAAAAAGCATCCCGCCAACGAGTTTGATCGACGTCTTCCGCCGTGCGCACATTGAAGTCGCAATACGGGCAAACCCGTTCGCAGAAGGGCCAGTGAAGGTAAATAGCGAGGGGGGCGGTCACAGCGCCTCTCCCATCAGGATTTAAAGCAGGCGGCTACGAGTTGCTCAAATGCTTGAAAACGATGACTAATTCCATACTTAACGTGATTTTCCAGTTCGCCGAAGGTTAGCTCATACCCCTCAGGCTGAAAGATCGGATCATACCCGAAACCGTTATCGCCGCGCGGCGGATAAACGATCGTGCCGTAAATATAACCTTCAAAATTTTCCGTATGACCATCGGGCCAACAAAGTGAGAGGGCGCTGGTGAAGTGTGCGGATTTGTCATCAACGTTTTCAAGGCCTTTCCACACCCGCTCCATGGCGGGACCGAAATCTTTCGAAGGTCCGGCCCAGCGCGCGGAATAAATACCCGGCTCACCGCCTAGGCCATGAACAACAATTCCGGAATCATCAGATAGGGCAGGAAGGCTCGCCCCAATGGCGGCCGCATGGGCTTTAAGTTCGGCGTTGGCGATAAAGGTATCGCCGGTTTCTTCAGGTTCAGGCAACCCTAGCTCCGCAGCCGAAATTACCTCTGCGCCAAACGGTTCCAACAGGGCTTGAATTTCGCGGACCTTGCCGGGGTTGTGACTGGCGATCACAAGTTTGCCGCCTTCGAACCGTCGCGCCATAACCTTAGTACCCACTATCATAAATAGGTGTGACACGTGACGGCCTCCCGAATTCCCTGGTTAGGAGCGGGGGCCGACGTGATGCTTGTGCATCACGAGGGCCTCGCGACGCGGCCAGGGAGTTCGGGAGGCCGCCGAAACGGTCGTTTTTCAGGCTCCCTCGGGGTGTCTGTAACGCTTGACGATACGCAAGTATCGCCTGCGCATCACATCCTACCGAGGGAGCCTGAAAAACGATCACGTATTACACCTATTTTTGATAGTGGGTACTAGTCCAGCCCCAACACGTCTCGTTGTAGTGCTGAAAGTTCGGTCACACCTTTTTTGGCGAGTCCCATCAGCGCCAAGAACTGCTCTTCGGAAAAGGGGTCTTCCTCCGCCGTGCCTTGAATTTCGACAATTCCCCCCTTGCCGGTGAGGACGAAATTGGCGTCAGCCTCGGCGTTGCTGTCTTCGTCGTAATCCAGATCAAGCACAGCCGAACCCTTATAGAGCCCGCAGGAAACTGCCGCGACTTGGTCGCTTAATGGAATGGTTTCGAGAACACCAAGGTCCACCATCCGCTGACAGGCCAGATGCAAGGCGACATACGCGCCGGTAATTGACGCCGTACGCGTGCCGCCATCGGCTTGCAAGACGTCGCAGTCGACCTTGATTTGCATCTCACCCAGCGCTTTCATGTCCGTAATTGCACGCAAACTTCTTCCTATAAGGCGTTGAATTTCTTGCGTTCTTCCAGATTGTGCGCCACGTGCGGCCTCGCGGTTTGTGCGCGTGTGGGTCGATCTTGGCAACATGCCGTATTCGGCCGTAACCCAGCCCTTTCCTGATCCGCGCATCCACCGGGGCACGGTCTCATCGACGCTGGCAGCGCAGAGCACGTGGGTGTCGCCAAATCTAATCAAGCAGGACCCCTCGGCATATTTACTAAAGCCAGGTTCCAGGCTAACGGCCCGTAATTGATCAAGGTTGCGTCCGGATGGTCTCATTCATGGTCTCCTTAAGTGTAAGCGGCGCCAAGCTACTCGCTTGCGCCCCAGGGGTAAAGGTTCCAGGGATAAAGGTTACGGTAAAGGCCCCGTTGACGTGGCCAACGTCCGTACCTAAATTCGGGGGGTGATTCCTATAGTAGGCTTGGTACCACCACGATGAACTTTGAACTCGACGTCCGTTCGCGAGAAATATTTAGCAAGATTGTCGATTCTTATGTCGAAACCGGCGAACCGGTGGGGTCGCGCACACTTGCCCAACGGCTGAATATTTCGGTTTCTCCTGCTACCATCCGCAATGTTATGTCGGATCTGGAGGCGATGGGATTGTTGTTCGCGCCGCATACGTCCGCCGGTCGGCTGCCGACGGAAGCCGGATTGCGCCTATTCGTTGATGGCATTTTGGAAGTCGGCAATCTAACGGACCAGGAACGTCAAAGCATCGAAGGGAAATGTTCTGACGCGGGCTCCACGGTTGAGGGATTGCTGAGTGAGGCCACCACGGTGCTCTCAGGATTATCCCACTGCGCCGGTTTGGTGATGGCGCCGAAGACGGAAAGTCCACTGCGCCATATTGAGCTTGTATCCCTGAGCCCCGGGCGGGGTCTCGTTGTGATGGTGACCGAAAGCGGCGTTGTCGAGAATAGGATCATCGAAATTCCTGCAGACATTCCGCCATCGGCTCTGGTTGAAGCCAGCAATTATCTCAGTGCTCGACTTGTCGGCCGGACGTTGAGCGACACCTACGAAGAGATCATGCAGGAGCTGGAATCTCATCGCGTCCAATTGGATGAGCTGACGACCCGGGTTGTTGCCTCAGGTCTTGCAGTGTGGGCTGGCGGTGAACGCAATGGCTCGTTGATCGTGAAGGGTCAGGCTAATTTGCTTGACGATGTTAACGCCGCGGCGGACCTGGAACACATTAGATCCCTATTTGAAGCCCTTGAAACTAAAGAGACTTTACTGAATTTGCTCTCCCTTGCGGATACTGCAGAAGGGGTGCAAATCTTCATTGGCTCTGACAATCAGTTGTTCGGTTTGGCCGGTTGTTCCTTGATTGTCGGGCCGTACCGCAATAGTAACCAACAAATTGTCGGTGCCATTGGCGTGATTGGTCCGACGCGCATGAACTATTCGCGAATTATACCCATGGTGGATTATACGGCTGATCTCGTTGGCCGATTAATCGGATAGCTTACTTTTTATTGGAGACAGATGGCGAAATGCCTGTGATTGATGAAAATCCCTTGAACGACCCCGTAAATGATGACGAAGAACAACTAGACGCGGAAGGTCTCGATAACGAAGAAGCCGCCGCCGCTGCCCTTGGACTCGACGTAGATGTGGAAGATGACGGACCGTTTGCCGAAGACGATGTTGAACCGGAAGCACGGATCATTGAACTGGAAGAAGAGACCGCCGACCTAAAGGACAAATTGCTGCGCGCGCTTGCGGACGTGGAAAACATCCGCCGTCGCGCCGAACGGGACAAGTCCGAAGCATCCAAGTACGCGATCTCTGGATTTGCGCGTGATATCGTGGGGGTTGCGGATAACCTCCGCCGGGCGCTCGACAGCGTAGATGAAGAAACGCGGAAAAATGATGAAGGGGTAGAGAACCTTGCCGTCGGGATCGAAATGACCGAACGGGAAATGCTGAATACGTTTGAGCGTTATAAAGTTCAAACGATTGACGCATTGGGAAAACCCTTCGATCACAACCTTCACGAGGCACTTTTTGAAGTAGAAGATCCGGAAAAACCCCACGGCACAGTGGTTCAGGTGATGCAGACGGGTTACATTCTGCATGATCGATTGTTGCGACCCTCAAAGGTCGGAATTTCGAAGGGGGGACCTAAACAAGCCCCTAGCGCAGAGAAAACGGACGAAGCAGGCCAAGAAATAGGCAAAAAAGCCTCCGCTTCGGCTTATGAGAACAAAGGCGGGACTGCGGGCTCTAATTTGGACGAAGAACTCTAGGCGGTTGATACCGAAATGAATTTAATATGGGTTGGAATATATCTAAGTTAATAAATTAACAAATACATATAAACCATTGTTTTTAAAATAAATCATTACAACTACACATGAATCCAGCAAGGTTTTTCATTAGCCGTCCATCCGTCGGGCCTTGCGAAGATAAAAATTAAGACATATGGCAAAATTATGACCATCATGGTTGCGCGGTCTTTGAGTCCAACCTATATAACGCCCGAACACTGCTGTTCGGACCTGATTATCACCGTACAGTAATGGCCTAAATTAATTTAAAAGGGTTCATCATGATGCTCAACGGTCATGGAAACCTGTCGCGAGAAGTGAGGATAATATGAGCAAAGTAATTGGTATTGATCTGGGAACAACGAATTCCTGTGTCGCCGTAATGGATGGTAAAGATTCCAAAGTGATCGAGAACGCGGAAGGTTTTCGGACCACGCCGTCAATGGTGGCGTTTACAGATTCCGGCGAACGGCTTGTCGGTCAGTCGGCTAAGCGTCAAGCGGTCACCAACCCAGGCAACACACTTTATTCTATTAAGCGTTTAATTGGTCGTCGTATGGACGATCAGATTGTCGAAAAAGATAAAGAAATGGTTCCCTATGATATCGTCGGAGGTGACAATGGCGACGCATGGGTAGAGGCCGACGGTAAAAAGTATAGCCCGAGCCAGATCAGCGCCTTCATTTTACAAAAAATGAAAGAAACCGCCGAGAGCTATCTTGGCGAAGATGTGGATCAGGCTGTCATTACAGTCCCAGCATATTTCAACGATTCTCAGCGCCAAGCAACGAAAGACGCAGGTAAAATCGCCGGCCTGGAAGTGCTGCGGATTATCAATGAGCCGACGGCTGCGGCCTTGGCTTATGGATTAGAGAAAAAGAATTCAGGCACCATCGTGGTTTATGATCTCGGTGGCGGTACGTTCGACGTATCCATCTTGGAAATCGGCGACGGTGTGTTCGAAGTCCGTTCGACCAATGGTGATACTTTCCTCGGCGGTGAAGATTTCGACCGGCGGATCGTCGATTACTTGGCCGATGAATTCAAAAAAGATAACAGCATCGATCTCCGCGAAGACAAGCTGGCGCTGCAAAGGCTTAAGGAAGAAGCCGAAAAAGCAAAAATCGAACTGTCGAGTGCCATGCAGACCGAGATTAATCTGCCGTTTATTACCGCCGATCAGGCCGGGCCCAAGCACCTAAACATCAAGCTCACCCGGGCAAAACTAGAAGCGCTGGTTGACGACTTGATCCAACGCACGATTGAACCCTGCAAAAAAGCCCTGAAAGACGCAGGCTTGGCGGCAGGTGAAGTCGGTGAAGTTATTCTCGTTGGCGGTATGACGCGGATGCCGAAGATCGCCGATACAGTGAAAGATTTCTTCGGTCGTGATCCGCACAAAGGTGTTAACCCGGACGAAGTGGTCGCCTTAGGTGCTGCCATTCAGGGCGGTGTTTTGAAGGGTGATGTCAAAGACGTCCTGCTGTTGGATGTAACACCGTTGTCACTGGGTATTGAGACCTTGGGCGGCGTGTTCACCCGTTTGATTGAACGTAATACCACCATCCCAACACGGAAGAGCCAAGTGTTCTCCACCGCTGAAGACAATCAAACAGCCGTGACGATTCGGGTCTTCCAGGGCGAACGGGAAATGGCGGCGGACAACAAAGTCCTTGGCCAATTTGATCTGGTTGGTATTCCGCCTTCACAGCGGGGCATTCCTCAGATTGAAGTGACCTTCGACATTGACGCCAACGGCATCGTTAACGTCTCGGCAAAAGACAAGGCGACCGGTAAGGAACAGCAAATCAGGATTCAAGCCTCAGGCGGATTGTCTGATGATGATATTGATCGCATGGTCCAAGAAGCCGAACAGCACGCCGATGACGACAAGCAAAAGCGCGATTCGGTTGAGGCGCGTAACAATGCAGACGGTCTTGTTCATACCTGCGAAAAGAACTTGGCTGAATACGGCGATAAGGTCTCCGAAGAAGACAAAGCGGCCATTGAAACCGGCATTAAAGAGTTGCGCGAAGCGATGGAAGGTGACGACGTTGAAGCCATCACGGCTAAAACCGAAGCCCTAACCCAAGCCTCCATGAAGCTGGGCGAAGCCATGTATAAGGCGAGCCAGGAAGAAGCAGAGGCAGCACAAGAGGCAGAAGCGGGCGACGCGGCGGCATCCGAAAGTAATGGCGACAAGTCGGCTGAAGATGACGGCGCAACCGTGGTTGATGCTGAATTTGAAGAAGTAAATCCCAATGCTGAAAGTAGCGATGCTGGCAGTGACGAAGAGGCTAAGAAAGACGGTTAGTCTTGGCGTCAAAAGTGGGACATAATAACGGACACTGCCGGCTGGTTGCTTCATCGCACCACGCCGGCATGTTCCTATAAATTTGCAGGCGAGTCGGGCGTTTAAATGGCCAAAGAAGATTATTACGAAGCGTTGGGGGTTCCGAAAGACGTCGATGCGGCGGCTCTGAAAAAGGCCTACCGTAAGCTGGCCATGGAATGTCATCCGGACCGTAATCCGGATGACAAGGACGCCGAAAAACGCTTTAAAGAAGTATCCGAAGCCTACAGCATTCTCAGTGATGATGAAAAACGTGCGGCCTATGACCGTTATGGTCATGCAGCCTTTGAACAAGGCGGCCCAGGGGGCGGTGCCGGATTCGAACACGGGTTCGGATCAGGCTTTGCCGATATCTTCGATGAAATGTTCGGTGATTTCATGGGCGGTGGCGGCGGTCGTCAGGGTCAACGAAATGCCGGCCGCGGGTCCGATCTTCGCTATAACTTAGAAGTCTCCATCGAAGATGCCTTTAAGGGAAAGAAAACTGAAATAGAGGTCATGACCTCTGTTGCGTGTGGCGAATGTAAAGGATCAGGATCAGCCGGTGGTGCCGCCCCAGTATCGTGCGGCACATGCCAAGGGCACGGACGTGTGCGTCGACAGTCCGGGTTCTTCACGGTGGAGCAGACCTGCCCTGCGTGTGGTGGCGTTGGCGAAGTGATCCGCGAACCTTGTGGTCGTTGCTCAGGTGCCGGCCGAGAGCAGCGCCAGAAAAATCTTTCGGTCGATATTCCCAAGGGTGTTGAAGACGGCACACGCATTCGATTGTCAGGCGAAGGCGAAGCGGGCCTGCGCGGTGCACCATCGGGCGATCTTTATATATTTTTGAGCATTCAACCGCATCGGATTTTTCAACGCGATGGCGCCAATATCTACTGCCGTGTTCCGATCCCAATGACCTCAGCAGTTTTAGGTGGCACCATAGAGGTGCCGACGGTCGAGGGCACCCGAGCGCGGATTACAATTCCGGCAGGTACTCAGACCGGGCATCAATTTCGCCTGAAAGATAAAGGCATGACCGTTTTACGGTCAGCTTCCCGGGGTGATATGTTCGTTCAAGCCATTGTCGAAACGCCGGTCAATCTGACCAAAGAGCAAAAAGAACTGATGAAGCAATTCGCCTCTGATAGTGAAGTAGAAACACAAAGTCCCGAATCGCATGGATTTTTCTCTAAGGTAAAAGAACTTTGGGAAGATATAACTGACTGAACGTAACCCTCGTTGTTAGGGGAATATGATGAAAATTGGTATCGTTGGATGCGCTGGTCGAATGGGCCAAATGCTGGTTCAGGAAGTCTTAAAGACCGAAGGGTGTGAGCTTGCGGGCGGCACGGAGCAACCGGGAAACCCAAGCTTGGGCAAGGATGTTGCTGGCCTGAGTGGTGCTGAATTGGCAGGTGTTTTGGTCACCGACGATGCGGAAGCCTTGATCGCCGCCTCTGATGCAGTGATCGACTTTACCCAACCTGAGGCAACAATAGCCCATGCCCAGATGGCGGCCCGGTCCGGCACAATACATGTCGTCGGCACCACGGGCCTGAATGGCGTTCAGCAGGAAGTTCTCAAGCAGGCCGCAGACTCCACGGCGCTCGTTCAAGCCGCAAACATGAGCGTTGGTGTGAATTTGTTGATCGGACTCACCCGTCAGGCAGCAGCGGTTTTGGGTGACGACTACGATATCGAAATTGTTGAAATACATCACCGACATAAAGTCGATGCGCCTTCAGGAACGGCTTTGGCTTTAGGTCAGGCAGCAGCTGATGGTCGCAACGTAGATCTAGATTCAGTCTCACAACGGGTTCGCGACGGTATTACGGGACCGAGAAAAACCGGCGACATTGGCTTTGCCACCCTTCGCGGCGGCGATGTGGTCGGCGATCATACGGTCATTCTAGCAGGGGCTGGCGAACGCATTGAAATTTCCCACAAAGCTGGATCACGCGAAGTCTTTGCTCGGGGTGCTGTGCGGGCGGCCCTGTGGGCGGAAGGCAAGGCACCGGGGCTTTATTCCATGCGCGATGTCTTGGGGTTTGAATAGGGTCTAATCGCTTACCGGATTTGGACCGCAGCCCATTAGGACTGCCAGTTCGTGACGTAGCGTAAGCGCTAGATTTTTCCGTTCGTCATGGGTCAGAAATGCGCCAATCGTAAGAGACTCCCCATGAGACCGAAGGGCGAGTTGAGTCTGGCCTTGTATCTTGGCCAATTCCACCCGCAACCAATAGGGCTGAAACGACCAGCTTTGATGGTGACCCCAAGGGTCGATCTTTTCGATGGTCAGGGTATCTTCCGTCAAATCGATGCACTCATAGGCCCGACCCGTCCGGTTGTTCCAATGCAGGGCGAAATACAAAAGCACAACATCCAGGCCCAGGAACCCCGTCACAGGCCATGCCCCTACGCTTGAAAACCCCAATGCGACGATCGCCCATAACCCGGCCATGATATAAATGAGGGTGTTGATGGTCTTAGCCGACGCGCTCCGGTGTGGCCGCAGAACGGTTTGAAACCGGATCTTTAAAGGCAGTGTTTGTTGTTGCTGTTTTGGCATGACAAATATTGTAGCGTGGAAAACAACGCAATCTCGAGAGAAATCGAAAGCATGAAAAAATCGGATATAGACGAATTCTATGCGCGATTGGCGGCGGAGCGGCCAGAACCCAAGGGCGAACTAAATTATGTTAATCCCTATACCCTTTTAGTTGCGGTGGTGTTGTCGGCGCAGGCGACTGATGTCGGTGTCAATAAGGCCTGTGGCCCTTTGTTTAAAGTGGTCGATACGCCGGAAAAGATGGTGGCTTTGGGCGAGACTCGGCTGAAGGACTATATCAAGACCATTGGTCTCTATAACACCAAGGCTAAGAACGTCATCAAACTCAGCCAAATGCTGGTTGAAAAGCACGCCAGCGACGTACCGCAAACGCGTGCGGCCTTGGAAGAATTACCCGGGGTCGGTCGAAAGACGGCCAATGTTGTCCTGAACATTGCTTTCGGCGAACCGACCATTGCTGTCGATACGCATTTATTTCGGATCGGCAATCGGACAGGTCTCGCCCCTGGAAAGACACCGCTTGAAGTCGAGAAAAAACTAGAAAAACGCACACCGGCAAAATGGAAACGCCATGCTCATCATTGGCTCATTCTGCATGGCCGGTACGTTTGTAAGGCGCGAAAGCCGGATTGTCCTGTCTGTGTGGTGCGGGAGCTCTGCCGGTATAAGGCAAAGACTTAACTAACGCCGTCCAACTTTTTTTGGCGATCAATGAGAAGGCCTAAAAGACAATTCCAATCGGAGATATTTTTTTCCGCGACCGAGCGGATGGTGTAGTGCGAAACGTTCAGGGTTTTATTCTTGCCGGTTTCATACAGAATTAAATTCAGCACGCACCCGCCGTATCGATATTGCCAAATTTCAGCGGGCGCGTCGGCGCGACGAAACCCGGGCGGCCCCAATATTTCAATCAGGCGATCCGGCTTTAGTCCTACCAATGTTCCAGGATCGCGATTTCCTTTTGGCACCAAGGCAGCATAGTCCTTATCAGCGGGCGGCGCTGGAGATGCTTTTTGGGCGGGCTTGTTATCTTCCGTTTGGACCGCAGCGGCCGTTGCCGGTTTTGGCGGATTGGTTGCAGGCGGAGGTTTTACGGCTAAGGGCTCGCTCGGGGTGATCGCGGGGGCCGTTTCGGAGCTTTGCTCAGGCGGTGCCGCACACGCCGTCAGAAAGACAGCCGCCACCAGCACCACGCGTGTCGATAACTCTTGAATTGATAATAATTTCAATGGATTGGGCCGAATTTATTTTCAAGACGCCTTGGAGTCAGCCCCGCTTGTATTATCCGCTGTGCTGAGAGCCTGCGTATCACCGGTAATCTCGCCACCGGATTCAATGACGATGCGACCATAGCGAATGGTTCCACTGACTCGGCCACCGGCGCGAACCGTAAGAAGGTCCCGGGCCGTCAAATCACCATCGAACCGGCCGTTGATTTCTGCCTCATCCACAGTTGCCGACCCTTTGAATAAGCCGGTTTCGGCAACATCAATTAGGCGTGCATCGGTGAGGGTTGCTTCAACTTCACCCTCCACGACCAAAGTATCGCAGGACGTGATTTCACCGTTTAGGCAAATTTCCCTGCCGACGACAAGCTTCCGGCCCTCAATGCTGCTCGAACGGCTCGGTTCGGCACGGCGGGGGGCACCGGGAATTTCAACCACGTGGCGTGCAACCTCCGGGCGGTACGCTGGGGCCGAAGGTTTCGACGGCGCATGCGTTCCCTTTTTAGAAAAAGGTTTCAGCGGCGCGGTTAGGTTTTCGTCTTCCGTGGCCGCGGGCTTCTCGTTGTCATCTTTATTTCGCCGGAACATTTTGTGCGTTCCTTTCTTTAAAAAATTACTCTGCGCTTACTGTCTTATTGGCCACCTTATTGGCTGTAAACAAATGAACCATGACAGCAACGCCAATCACCGGAGCCGCCAAGTTTACAACCGGAACCGTTAACAATAACGCAACCACCACACCAGCCAGTACGATTTGGCGTCTATTTTCTCGCCGGAGCCGCTTCGCTTCGGGAAGGTCTACACGCCGAAGCGCAACCAACTCAAAATATTCCCGTCCCAGAAGATAACCGTTTGCGGCGTAGAAGACAAAAGGGAAAACCGGCGGGATCAATAAGAAAATCAAAAGAACAATGTTTACGATCACCATTGTAAGAAGCAACTTGATCGCACTCATTAATGTCGCCGCCCGGGATGCACCAGGTGCGGGGGGCAGTTCGGGGTAATGCTTTTTTTCAACGGCGCTGACAATGACTTCCATCAAAAGCCCGATGACCACACTCGCCACGGCCGGAAACAACAACCAGGTAAACAGGATCACTGCGACGCCACCCAGCCAATCCAGTATGGTCTCAAGCCATCCCAGCCACCACGAATCGAAAACTTGTGTATTGGTAATGACGATCCACACCGCCCACCACAGCAATCCAAAGACCAACGCCGAAACCCCAATCCCCGTCCAAATCACCCGTTGAAACTTTGGGTCGGTCAGTTGGCCAAGAGCTTTAGAAAAGGCAGCACGCATAGAAGGTCTCCAGATGAGGACAATGCCACTTTATAGGGGTATTGGGCATCCGGTTAAAGTCTCCTTTGAAGCTTTCCTTGCCGTGGCGTTCGCCCTGGCTATACTGCGCCCGCTTTCACCTACGAAAAAGGAAACGCCTATGGACGCCGCCAAGTATGATGTGGTTGGGATTGGCAACGCTATTGTTGATGTGTTGGCCCACGCGGATGATGATTTTTTGCAAAGCCACGAATTGGCCAAGGGGGCAATGACCCTGATCGATTCGGAAACGGCGGCGAACCTCTATGACGAGATGGGGCCGGCAGTTGAATGTTCTGGCGGATCAGCGGCGAACACCATCGCGGGTCTGGCGTCCTTAGGGGGCAAAGGGGCCTTCGTCGGCAAAGTCAGAGATGATCAATTGGGCGCAATTTTCCGCCATGATATCAGAACTTCAGGCGTGGGCTTTGACACCCTGCTTGCACAAAGCGGCACCCCCACAGCGCGGTGTTTGATCTTCGTAACGCCAGACGCGCAACGCACCATGCTGACCTATTTGGGCGCCTGTGTGGAATTGGGCCCTGACGATATCGATCCAGATGTCATCGCAGAGTCTAAGATATGTTACCTGGAGGGCTATTTGTTTGACCCACCCCAGGCCAAGGAAGCTTTTATTAAAGCCTCGGAAATGTCTCATGACGCCGGTCGCTTGGTTTCTTTATCTTTGTCTGATGCATTTTGCGTTGGCCGATACCGGGATGAATTCCGCGACTTGGTCAAAAATCATGTGGATATTCTTTTTGCCAACGAAGATGAAATTAAATCGCTCTATGAAACCAAGACCTTCGATGAAGCGCTTCAACATGTGCGTGAAGGTTGCGACATCGCTGCGTTGACTCGGAGTGAAAACGGCGCGGTGATTGTATCGGGCGAAGAAGTCCATGTGCTTGATGCCGAACCCGTTGCAAATCTAGCTGATACCACAGGTGCAGGTGATGCTTTCGCGGCTGGGTTCTTGTTCGGATTTACTCAAGAAATGCCGTTGGATAAATGTGGGCGCATCGGCGCGATTGTGGCTGCGGAGACCATTCAGCACATGGGGGCCAGGCCTGATGTCTCGTTCCGCGAACTTGTTGAAAACACTCTAGAAGAATCATTGGATTAACACGTGACACTCAGAAATATTGCGATCATCGCCCACGTCGACCATGGCAAAACATCCTTGGTTGACGTCATGCTGCGTCAAAGCGGCCTCTTTCGGGACAACCAAGAAGTCGCCAGCCGCGCGATGGATTCAGGTGAGCTTGAGCGCGAGCGTGGGATTACCATTCTCGCCAAGTGCACGTCCGTCGATTGGCAGGGCACAACTCTGAACATTGTCGACACCCCTGGTCACGCTGATTTCGGCGGCGAGGTCGAACGCATCTTAAGCATGGTCGATGGTGTGCTATTGTTGGTGGATGCCGCCGAAGGCCCGATGCCGCAGACAAAGTTTGTCACCGGCAAAGCGTTGAAATTGGGGCTCAAACCTATTGTCGTTATTAATAAAGCTGACCGTCCTGATGCGCGGTTGGATGAAGTTCACGAAGAAGTTTTTGATTTGTTTGCGGCCTTGGATGCAACCGACGCGCAACTCGACTTCCCACTGCTGATTGCGTCGGCGAAGGAAGGCTGGGCGGGCGACGACATGTCGGCGCAAGGCACCAACCTTGATCTTTTATTCGAGAAAATTATCGCGCACGTGCCAATGCCGAGCGTGGATGCCGATGCACCTTTCTCAATGCTTGTGACCACGTTGGAAGCCGATCCCTATTTGGGGCGGATTTTGACCGGACGCATCGAAACCGGCTCGATCGCCGTTAATAAAAACATTAAGGCGCTGAACCGGGAAGGTGGGCTGGTTGAACAAACGAAGGTCACCAAGCTGCTGCGTTTTCGGGGACTGGAACGTGTGCCTGTTGATCGTGCTGAAGCTGGCGATATTGTCGCCATGGCTGGTTTCACCAACTCCACCGTGTCCGATACCTTGTGTGCCGATGAGGTGGAGACACCTCTGACTGCCGACCCTGTTGATCCGCCGACCCTGTCGATGACGATGTCGATTAACGATTCGCCGTTTGCTGGGAAAGAAGGAACCAAGGTCACGTCGCGCGTCGTTCGCGAACGTTTATTGCGCGAAGCAGAAGGCAATGTGTCGATTCGGATTACCGAGACCGGGAACAATGACGCCTTCGAAGTCGCAGGCCGGGGTGAATTACAACTGGGCGTGTTGATCGAAACCATGCGCCGGGAAGGGTTTGAGCTTTCCATCAGTCGGCCTCGGGTCTTGTACCAAACCGACGAAAAGACCGGCGAGCGCCTTGAACCCATGGAAGAAGTCCAGGTCGATGTGGACGAAGAATTCTCTGGCGTGGTGGTGGAAGCCATCAGCATTCGTAAAGGCCAAATGAAAGAAATGCGGCCTTCGGGTGGCGGCAAAGTTCGACTGACGTTTCATGCACCGGCACGGGGATTGATCGGTTATCACGGCGAATTCTTAACGGAAACCCGAGGCACTGGAATTATGGCGCGGGTCTTCCATAGCTTCGGTCCCTATCTCGGCGCGATCCCCGGACGGCGGAACGGTGTTCTGATTTCTAACGCGCAAGGCAGCACCGTCGGGTATGGCCTCGCCGGCTTGGAAGGTCGTGGCCCATTGTTCGTTGGTTCTGGCGTAAAAGTCTACGAAGGCATGGTTATTGGCGAACACAGCCGCGGCAATGACCTGGAAGTTAACCCCATGAAGTCGAAGCAGCTGACCAATGTTCGTGCCTCTGGTACGGACGATGCCATTCGGTTGACGCCGCCGCGTTTGATGAGCCTGGAACAAGCCATTGCCTATATCGATGACGACGAACTGGTAGAGGTCACGCCGAGCAGCGTTAGGTTGCGCAAAAGATTGCTGGACCCGCACGAGCGTAAACGCGCCAGTCGCGCCGCGGAAAAAGAGTAGTCATGGTCCAGACCTGGATTGCCTCCTGGTCTGTCTATTTTGAGCGGCGTGTGGTGGCGCTGTTGTTCTTCGGCTTTTCCAGCGGCCTGCCGTTGTTGCTGGTGTATTCCACCCTGTCGGCGTGGCTGAAGGATGAGGGCGTATCAAAAACATTGATCGGTCTTTTTAGCTGGGCCAGTACCGCCTATGCACTAAAATTTTTGTGGGCTCCGATTGTGGATCGGATGCCACTGCCCGTGCTGACCCAGATGTTGGGCCAGCGGCGGGGATGGATGGTGCTGTCACAATTGGCGATCATCGGTGCGATTTTGGGACTCGGCGCGACGGACCCGTCTGAAGACCTTTGGCCGGTAGCGTTTTGGGCGGTGGTACTGGCGTTTGCGTCAGCTACCCAGGACATCGGCATTGATGCCTATCGGATAGAAATTTTAGAAGACGATCAACAAGGCGCAGGTGCGGCCAATCTTGTTACTGGCTACCGAATTGCATTGCTGGTGGCTGGTGGGGGAGCATTAATCATCGCAGACTTCTGGGATTGGCAGGTGGCGTATGTGGCCATGTCGGGCCTCATGGTCGTGGGATTGGCTACCGTACTACTGAATAAAGAGCCTAACCGTCCGACGAGTACCGAATCTTTTACGGATGCGGTCATTGGGCCGTTCTTTGATTTCATGTCCCGACCGCACTGGTTGATGATCCTATTGTTCGTGGCACTTTATAAATACGGCGATGCGCTTTTAGGCGTGATGGCTAACCCGTTTTACCGAGAAATGGGATTTTCAAAAACAGAAATCGGTTTGGTCAGCAAGGGCTATGGCTTGGTCATGACTTTGATTGGCGGGTTCCTTGGCGGCGTCTTGGTCGCGCGGATGGACATCTTAAAAGCGCTGATGGTGTGCGGTATTTTACAAGCGTTGTCGAACCTCGCCTTTGCGGCACAAGCTTGGGTGGGTTATTCCGTGCCCATGCTGGCGGTCACAATCAGCATCGAGAATTTCACCGGTGGCATGGCGACTATTGCCTTCATCGCTTACCTTTCTGGCCTCTGCAACATCGCCTATACCGCCACCCAATACGCGCTGCTGTCATCCTTGATGGCGTTTGCGCGGACGATCTTTGCGTCGGGCGGCGGCTGGCTGGCCGACAATATGGATTGGGTGACGTACTTCCTGGTGACCACAGCAGCGGCACTTCCAGGGTTGTTGTTATTGCTGTGGCTAATTCGTAGATTTCCACCGGATAAGACAAAATCGGAAGTTTAGCCATGAACGAAGCAATGGAAATTGTCGAAGGCGACATCACCAAGCTAGAGGTCGATGCCATCGTCAATGCCGCCAAGGAATCGCTTTTGGGGGGTGGTGGTGTGGACGGTGCCATTCACCGGGCAGCGGGTCCTGAATTATTGATCGAGTGCCGAGCGTTGCGCGTCTGCCCAACGGGCGAAGCGCGTCTCACCAACGGCTACAACTTGCCAGCCACCTACATTATTCACACAGTGGGACCGGTGTGGAACGGGGGTGATGCGGGCGAAGATGATTTACTGGCCAGCTGCTACAAGCGGTCCCTTGGACTTACCGTCGGCAACAATCTCACTAGTGTTGCTTTTCCGGCGATCAGCACGGGCGTCTATCATTTTCCGCTGGAGCGCGCCGCCAAGATCGCGGTTGAGACAGTGGCTGAATTTCTAGATCGCGGCGACGGGCCGGAACGGGTTATATTTTGTTGCTTCGGAAAAGAGTCTGTTACTGCGTATGAGAAGGCGTTGGCGGCACTCGATTAAGTCTCATGCACGTGAACATTGGTGCCGCCACTAGATGTTAAAATTGACGTCGCTAACGCTTCCCTTTCTGCGGTTTCCGCACGCACCCACAGAATAAGGCTGCCAGCTTCCAACGAACGCGCAAAGTCTTCGGTGTGCGGCGTGGCGGTGACTTCGTCTAACAGCTCCTTGGCGGCGATGCCAGTGACGGCGGTTCCAATGGTTGCGGCAATCGCTGCTGCTGTTGGGCCGCCCACCAGAATAATTGCGCCAGATGCGACCAAGGGTCCCTCATATTTCAGCTCGCCAATAAGTGCGGTTAGGACATCTTTCCAGGGCTTGCTCGGTTTGCCCGCCGCATCGATTGATTCGTGAGAGCTCAGAACGCTGAGATCGGTACGCTCGAACCCAGCGGCGAACAACGCATCAACAGCGGCTTGAAAGCTTTCCCGATCGGCGAAAAGACCAACAACTTCGGGTGTCGAGATTTGAGTGGCAGTATCCGGCATGATTTTGTCTCCTTCCAGGACTCGAATTATAGCACGATTGGGTGCCTCTGTGTTATGGTCCCGGCGAATAATTTTAATCTCAAGAGAACAATACTAATCGTGCACGAGCCCATACCAGATAAAACGCCACCCAGCAGCAAAAGTGCCGCCGTGACGCCAATGATGACGCAGTTTATGGCGATTAAGCACGAGCATCCGGAAGGCTTGCTGTTTTATCGAATGGGGGATTTCTATGAAATGTTCTTCGACGATGCGGTTCAGGCGGCGGAAGCCCTCGACATCACCCTGACCAAACGCGGCAAGCATCTGGGTGAAGACATCCCCATGTGTGGGGTGCCGGTCCATAGTCACGAGTCTTACTTACAGCGCCTCATTCGTAAGGGATTTAAGGTCTGCGTTTGTGAGCAAAGCGAAGACCCGGCGGAAGCGAAAAAACGTGGTAACAAGTCAGTCGTCCGACGCGACGTTGTTCGGGTAGTGACTCCGGGGACCTTGACCGAAGATACCTTGTTAGATGCCCGCCGGCACAATTATTTGGCCGCGTGTGCAGAGGCTCGGGGTGGACTGGGACTGGCATGGATTGATGTTTCCACCGGTGATTTTCACACTCAACCCGTGGATGCAGGCATCTTGGCGGCAGCTTTAACAAGGGTCGCGCCCGGCGAACTTTTGGTCTCCGACAAGCTGATCCAGAAGCCTGAATTGTTTGATGTGTTTGGCATTTGGTCGGACAAGCTCTCGCCTATGCCCGCAGCCCGCTTCGATAGTACCAATGGTCGCAAGCGGTTGGAGTCTCTTTTTGATGTAACGTCTTTAGACGGCTTTGGTGATTTCACGTTACCCGAGGTCGCAGCCGCAGGTGCTTTGATCGATTATGTGGAGCTTACTCAAAAAGGGCGATTGCCGCGCATTGGCCGTTTGCAGCGTTTAAGCCAGGGCGCTGTGATGGAAATTGATGCGGCGACCCGGCGGAATTTGGAACTGACCGAAACTTTATCTGGTGAACGCCAGGGCTGTTTGATCAATGTCATTGATCGCACCGTGACGGGAGCCGGCGCACGACTTTTGGCCTCCCGCATGGCGGCACCACTGACCGATGTTACAGCCATCGATGCACGGCTTGATCTGGTGCGGTTTTTTGTCGATTCGGAACGTTTGCGCGGCGATGTGCGGGGGCATCTAAAACAATGCCCGGATGTAGAGCGGGCTTTATCCCGGATTACGCTGGACCGGGGCGGCCCCCGGGATTTGGCTGGCATTAAAACCGGTCTTGCGCTCACCGCTGAATTACGCGCCGCGTTCGAAGGGGGCGGTCTGGCGGGACAGCCGCATGAGCTGGAACAATGCCTAGAAGACTTGGGCTTTCATGGTGAATTGGTCGACCGCCTCAACAGGGCATTGGCACCGGACTTGCCGATCTATGCCCGCGATGGCGGCTTCATTGCCGAGGGGTATTCGGCGGAGCTGGATGAGTTCCGCACGCTCCGTGATGAGAGCCGGAGACTTATCGCTGGATTGCAAGCAGGCTACGTTGAGCAGACCGGTGTCTCTACCCTAAAAGTCAAACATAACAATGTGCTGGGCTACTTTATCGAAGTGCCTGCTAAACAAGGAGACAACGTTCCATCCGGTGCCGAAGACCCGTTTATCCATCGCCAGACCATGGCCAACGCGGTTCGTTTCACGACGGTTGAATTGGGTGAGTTAGAGACCAAAATCGCCCGCGCTGCGGATCGGGCCGTAGCGCTGGAATTGGGATTGTTCGAAGACCTTGTGAACGAAGTTAAAGGCCGGGTTGAGGAAATCGCCTTGGCTGCGAATGCCTTGGCGCGGCTTGATGTGGGCGCTGCGCTGGCCGAGCTTGCTGTCGATGGTCGTTATTGCCGGCCCGAGTTGAGCACAGGCACGGAATTCGAAATTGCTGAGGGGCGGCATCCTGTGGTTGAGGTGGCGCTTAAGCAGACAGGGCAGTCAGCGTTTGTGGCCAACAATTGTGATCTGGCGACGGACGGCCAACTGTGGCTGCTGACCGGTCCGAATATGGCCGGTAAAAGTACTTTTTTGCGGCAAAATGCGTTGATTGCGATCCTCGCCCAAATGGGGGCATATGTGCCCGCAGGTTCGGCAAAGATCGGCATCGTTGATCGGTTATTTTCCCGGGTCGGTGCGGCCGATGATTTAGCCCGCGGTCAGTCCACGTTCATGGTGGAAATGGTCGAAACCGCCGCCATCTTACACCAGGCGACAGCGCGTTCGCTGGTTATCTTAGATGAAATCGGACGCGGAACCGCGACGTTTGATGGGCTTTCCATTGCTTGGGCGGTGGTTGAGCATCTCCACGAAGTCAATAAATCCCGCGCCCTGTTTGCCACGCATTATCACGAATTGACCGCATTGGCCGATAAATTGGACGGCCTCGCCTGCCATACCATGCGGGTTAAGGAATGGCAGGGGGATGTCGTTTTCCTGCACGAAGTAGGTGCCGGGTCTGCAGACCGATCCTATGGCATCCATGTCGGAAAGTTGGCCGGACTGCCCAGTAGCGTTGTTTCCCGCTCAAAACAAATCCTGGAAACCATTGAAAAGGGAGAACAATCTGCAACGGTCACACGTTTAGCGGACGACCTTCCCTTGTTTGCCGTCGTTCAAGAAGAGGCCGCCCGTGTGTTAGCACCAACCGGACCGTCGCCGGTGGAGGAAGAGCTTCGTGACATCAGCGCAGATGAACTGACACCCCGCGAAGCCCTGGACCTGATCTATCGTCTCAAGGGCCTGTTAAGCGGCTAACCATCACTGCTCGCTATACATTATATTTCTATATAAGATGACGACGCAGATAATTGGACGGAAATACTTAGATAAACAATGGCACGGGTTCCAAAAAAGAAACAAATCATTGATCGGAAGGCCTTGGTCGGCGAATTGGAAGATTTGGTCGGCTGGTCGGGGTACACGTCGAAAACTCAAGGCCAGGTTCTGGCGATCTTCAAAACCTATTTGAAGACTGGATTCGATGAAGTCCGCCGTCGCTTCGAAGAAGAGAACATCTCTGGCGACGAAGCTGTGCGGTCAAATTCGTTTTTGATCGACCAATTGGTTCTGAGCATTCACGACTTTGCCATCCAGCACGTTTACCCGATGGCCAATCCAACCACCGGTGAACAAATATCAGTAGCGGCGACAGGCGGCTACGGCCGACAAGAAATGGCACCGCATTCGGATATCGATCTTTTATTCCTGCTGCCCTACAAAAAGACGGCCCATTCCGAACAAATCATCGAATTCATGCTTTATATGCTGTGGGACTTGGGGTTGAAGGTTGGGCATGCGACCCGGTCGGTGGATGAAAGCATCCGCTTGGCTCGCCAAGACCTGACCATTTGTACAAGCCTGCTGGAATGCCGTTGGCTGATGGGCGGCGAACAGCTTTACCGTGACTTCAAACTGCGATTTGCCGAGGAAGTCGTTGCCAAGGATCAACTTGGATTTACCGATGCTAAACTTGAAGAACGTGACAAGCGTCATGCCTCCATGGGGGATACCCGTTATGTGCTGGAGCCTAATATTAAAGAAGGCAAAGGCGGCCTCAGGGATCTACAAACTTTGTTTTGGATCGCCAAGTTTATTTACAAGGTGGACGATGTTAGCCAACTGGTAGACCTGGGTGTTTTAACAACTGCCGATGCCAAACTGTTCGCCAAGGCACAAAATTTTCTGTGGACCGTTCGGTGTCACCTTCATTATTTGGTCGGCCGACCAGAAGAGCGACTGAGCTTCGATGTGCAGAACGAATTGGCGGGCCGCATGTCGTATACAGATCGCGCTGGCATGAAGGGTGTCGAGCGCTTCATGAAATATTATTTTCTCATTGCTAAGGATGTTGGCGACCTGACGCGAATCCTTTGCGCGGTCTTGGAAGATCAGCAAAAAAAACGCGGCTTCAAACTGCCGTCTCTTTCGTTCTCCCGAATGAAAATTGACGGCTTTCAGGTCGATAGCGGGCGCCTGAATGTCGAAGGGGCTGAAGATTTTAAATCCGACCCGATAAAGTTCATCCGACTATTTTATGAAGCCCAGAAGCATGATCTGGATATTCATCCGCAGGCGCTGCGCTGGGTGAAACAAAGTTTGAAATGTATCGACAAATTGTTGCGCAATGATCCGGAAGCAAATCGGCTGTTCGTCGAAATTCTAACATCTCAGAAAGATCCGCAAATTACCCTGATGCGTATGAACGAAGCCGGAGTCCTGGGGCGTTTTATCCCTGACTTCGGGCGGGTCGTCGCGCAGATGCAATATGACATGTATCATGTGTATACCGTTGATGAACATACCATACGCGCCATTGGTACGCTTTACAGTATTGAGCAGGGAAAGTTGCAAATAGAGCACCCTCTGACCAGTGGCGTCATTCGCGAAATCCAGTCTCGACGCGTGCTCTACTTGGCAGTCCTGTTGCACGATATCGCCAAGGGGCGGGGCGGCAGTCATTCGGAAATTGGTGCCGAAATTGCGCTGAAATTATGCCCTCGGATGGGGCTCAATGAATGGGAAACAGAAACCGTATCCTGGCTGGTCCTGAACCATTTACGGATGACGAACACAGCTTTCAAACGTGACCTTGAGGACCCAAAGACGATCAGTGATTTTGCCGATGCGATTCAGTCACCGGAGCGACTTAGGTTGCTGTTGGTGTTATCGGTTGCTGACGTTCGTGCGGTTGGCCCCAATGTGTGGAATGCCTGGAAAGCGGGCCTGTTGCGGGACCTTTATTACCGGACTCTCGAAGTTCTGACGGGTGGCGCTCCGGCTGAACAACGGGCCAGCCGAGTGGCGCGTGCCAAGGAACGTCTGCGTGACTCGCTCAGCGGATGGACCGAACCTGAAATTGAGGCCCATCTGGCGCGCGGATATGATAATTATTGGCTGACATTCCCGGCAGATTCTCACATCCATCATGCGGAACTTATCCGCCAGGCTGAAACGAAGGGTTTAAATCTGCACATTGAAACGCGGGTTCTAGCGGATTCGGCGGTGACTGAATTGGTTATCTATACAGCTGATGATCCCGGATTGTTTTCACGCATTGCCGGTGCCATAGCCTTGGCGGGAGCCCCCATTGTTGATGCTAAAATTATGACAATGTCTAATGGCATGGCCCTGGATACGTTTTGGATTCAAGATGTTCAGGGGGGCGCATTTGAAAGTCCTGAGCGCTTGAAAAAACTTCACAACCGAATTGAAGAGGCGTTGTCAGGGCAGATAAACATTGCCCAGGAACTAGAGCTGCTGCGCGATCATGCACCGCCCAAGCGCACGCGGGTGTTCAAAGTGCCACCCCATGTTTTGGTGGACAATAAACTCAGCCGCACTCACACTGTTATTGAATTAAATGGGCGAAATCGGGTTGGTCTTTTACACGATGTAACCGCCGCAATTACCGCTTTGGGTTTACAAATTGCCAGTGCCCATATTTCCACATACGGCGTTCGGGTCGTTGACGTGTTTTACGTGAAGGATATTTTCGGTTTGAAAGTAGAGAACAAAGAAAAACATGAAGCGATTCGAAAATCTCTTTTAGTCGTTTTGTCGCCCCCAATAGCCTCCTCGGGTAGCGACGCCGAGCAAAACGCTGCTGCGGCAGAATGAAATATATTATTGAATTAAATCAAATGATGTTGCGAATTTAAACTTATGGCTCTTCCAAGTACTCCACCGACGTCCCGTTCCAGCAGAAGTTCCTTGGGCAGTTCTGTGGGGGGGCACAGCACAAATATTATTGTCGCAGGCAAGTCCGAGGTTGTTTGTAAACCGATTTTAGAATCTCTCAAAACGATGGCTGGCGCTGAGGTCGTCGCCCAGCCGGTAACAGGTAGTTTGGTTCCGGGTCGCTTGAGACAAGGACATGTTGACGTGGTGGTGATGGATATCGGCATGCCGGAAATAGATGGCCTTAGAGCAATTCCAAATATGTTGAAAGTTGACCCAGACCTCAAGATCATCATGGTGGCGACTCTAACGTTTCGAAACGTAAAGATTATTATGGATGGACTCGTGGCGGGGGCCGTTGAAATCGTTACGTTGCCGGTGAGCCGCCATAAAAAAAGCATCGATTCTAAATTTAGGTTAGAACTGACATCGAAAATTAAGGCGCTTGCTCGGGTGCGCCGTCGCCGGTCGGATGCCAAGCGAACTATTGTAGCCCCGGTAAAACCTAAAATTCAGCTGCGTGAACCATCGTCCAAACGCCCCGAGATTATTGCCATAGGTTCTTCGACCGGGGGCCCGCGGGTCTTGGTCTCGTTGTTTGAGCAGTTGCCTCCGGTAATTCCTCAGCCAATTCTTATCACTCAGCACATGCCAGCGTCTTTTATGACCCAAATGGCGGGGCATATCACAAAAGCTGGAAAATGGGTTTGTGAATTAGCGAAAGACGGTGAGGAACTGAAAAGTGGCCGTGTTTACTTGGCCCCTGGCGATGTCCATATGACGGTTGCGGGGAATTCGATAAGGAAGAGAATTCGGCTGACCGATGATCCTCCCGTTAATTACTGTCGGCCCGCAGTGGATCCGATGTTTACGAGCCTTGCGAAAGTGTATGGCCCTCGGGTCCTGGGCATAATTTTCACGGGCATGGGACGGGACGGGTTGGCCGGATCGCGTAAAATTGTTGAAGCAGGCGGCACCGTGATTGCGCAGGATGAAGAGTCAAGTATCGTTTGGGGTATGCCAGCCGCAGTTGCTGAAGCAGGGATTTGCAGCAAGGTTGATACACCGGAAGCCTTACTTACGTTTATTTTAAATTTTGCTCGCAAAAATGACGGTTAAGGGGAGGTATCCCGAAAGTGGGGCGTGCTTCCAGCGCCTTTTCGCCGCCATAAAATTCCGATAAACATCATTAATGGGTCTTTTGCGCGCCATTGCCACGGTGGGCGGCTTCACCTTGATCAGCCGCATTCTGGGGTTTGTCCGTGATATTCTGATTGCCGCTATACTCGGTGCCGGAGTGTTGGCGGACGTATTTTTTGTCGCCTTTAAATTTCCAAATTTATTCCGCAGGCTTTTTGCCGAAGGCGCTTTCAACGCGGCGTTCGTGCCCATTTTTACTGGATTGAATGAATCTGAAGGTAGGGACTCGGCTAAGCTATTTGCAGAAGAAGCGCTCAGCGGACTTTTTTGGGTGTTGCTGTTATTTATTGCTTTAATAGAAATCGCCATGCCGTTGGCTATGCTGGCTTTTGCACCGGGGTTCACGGCTGATTCTGAGAAATTTGACCTCGCCGTGTTGCTCACGCGAATTACATTTCCCTATTTGCTGTTTGTGTCGTTGGTGTCGTTGATGGGCGGCGTGCTCAATTCCTTGGATCGTTTTGCGGCCGCAGCGGCGACCCCCATTTTGCTGAACATTTGTTTGATCGGGGCCATTCTTTTGTTGGCACCCTTGGTTGAGACGGCTGCACATGCCCTGGCTTGGGGCGTTGCAGCAGCGGGGGTCGTGCAGTTTATCTGGCTCTATACGGCGTGTTCTCGGATTGGTATGACGTTTAAATTCCGGCGCCCGCGCCTCACGCCCCGGGTCAGGGAGTTATTGGTTAAGATGTTGCCGTTGGCCCTTGGCGCGGGCCTGTATCAAGTAAATTTGTTGATCGATACGATCATCGCATCATTGCTGCCGTCCGGATCAATTTCTTACCTTTTCTTTGCAGATCGGGTGAACCAGCTGCCGTTGGGTGTGATTGGGTTGGCGGTGGGCACGGCACTATTGCCGTTGCTATCCCGCCAAGTTCGTAATGGCGCAGAAGCAGAAGCCTTGCACAGTCAGAACCGGGCGTTGGAATTTTCCCTGCTCCTGACTCTGCCTGCAGCAGCAGCCCTGATGGTGATTTCACTGCCGGTCATTTCTGTTCTGTTTGAAAGAGGGGAATTTGGGGGCGCGCAATCACAGGCGACGGCGGCGGCGTTGGCAGTTTATGCCGCTGGATTGCCTGCGTATGTTGCCGTTAAAGCGCTGGCTCCCGGCTTCTTTGCACGTGGTGACACGGCAACGCCCATCAAGGTTGGGGCGATCTGCATGTTGGTCAACTTGGCGCTCAACCTGGCATTAATGAAACCATTGCTGCATGTCGGAATCGCGGCCGCAACAGCCATATCGGCTTGGCTGAATGTGATTATATTATCGATCATTCTTAAAAACCGGGGACACCTGCAACCCGACGTCCGCCTTAAAAGCCGATTGCCCCGTGCAATTCTAGCAAGCATCGGCATGGGAGTTGTCTTGTGGGCAGTGCTGCCTTTGCTGCAACCGTTCTTGAATGGCGGATTAATGGAGAAGGTCACGGCGCTGGCGCTCTTAGTCATTGGCGGTGCCACAGTCTTCGGTGGTCTTGCGCAATTACTAGGTGCTGCGTCTTATCAGGATATCAAAAGCCTTAGAAGAGCGGATAATTTGCCCTCCCCTTGACCCGCCGTTGATCAGGCGGCATAACTCCGCCGCTTTCATCTCGGGCAAAATAATGACCTGGGAAAAGGGAAAGGCCTTGATATGAAGCGTATTTTTTCTGGTGTGCAGCCGACAGGTAATCTCCATTTGGGGAATTATCTTGGTGCGATCCGCAATTGGGTTCGACTGCAAGACGAATTTGAGTGTCTTTTTTGTCTGGTGGATTTGCACGCGATAACCGTGTGGCAGGACCCCGCTGAACTCCGCGCGAATACACGGGAAGTCGCGGCCGGGCTTTTAGCGTCAGGCTTGGACCCAAAACGCAATATTATTTTTAATCAAAGCCAAGTGTCCGGCCATGCGGAACTGGCGTGGATATTGAACTGTATTGCGCGCATGGGTTGGCTGAACCGCATGACTCAGTTTAAGGAAAAAGCTGGGAAAAATCGCGAAAACGCCTCCATCGGGTTGTTCGCCTATCCCAATTTGATGGCGGCAGATATCCTGCTTTATAAGGCAACCCACGTTCCGGTCGGTGACGATCAAAAGCAGCATCTGGAATTAACCCGCGACATCGCACAGAAGTTTAACGCCGATTTTGGAGTTGATCTGTTTCCAGAAGTAGAGCCGCTGATTTTAGGCGAAGCGACCCGAGTGATGTCTTTGCGGGACGGCTCCAATAAAATGAGCAAATCTGATCCGTCAGATAATTCCCGAATTAACATGATTGATGAGCCGGATACGATCGCGCGGAAAATTCGGAAAGCAAAGACCGACCCTCATCCTTTGCCAGATAGTCCAGACGGGCTAGAGGGCCGACCCGAAGCTGCAAACCTCATGGGCATATATGCGGCGTTGGATGATTGTTCGGTTGAGGATGTTTGCCAGCGTTTTGGCGGCGGGCAATTCTCGACCTTCAAGCAGGATCTCGCGGATTTGGCAGTTGCGCACTTCACGCCAATTCAAGAAGAAATGCGACGGATCATGGCAGACCCGGCGTATGTCGACGGAATTTTGCGTCAGGGGATCGACCGCGCCAATGATATCTCCTCACCAATCCTGCGTGAGATTCAAGAAGTGGTCGGGTTCTTGCATCCCTAAGCTATACTTAAAATTTCTATTCAGGATCAACTCTCTGCTGGAATGTTCTAAGAAAGCCGTTTCGGTTGCATTCGTTCGATCCAGATTAAGGCACGAGATTTGAATTAGTTTAATGCCGTTAGGTGGTAAATTTACAACTAGATTTCAGGTCTATAATCCGATAGACAATCAGCCATAGCTGGCCCTTTGGTTCCGTCTCCGTCTAGTTGGCACTGCGGAGAATTTGACGAAATAGATATTGTATTTAACGACGGAAGGGCCAAGTTTTGTGAGGGAGATATTTCGATTTGAAGATGGAATTGGCCTCACAGGAATTCCCAGAGAAAATGTTTTTTGAACGTAGCGCACTTTTAATCGTCGGTGCTTTCGTTGTCGCATTTGCTGCCATGGGGTGGTTGCGGCCACCGGATAGCATGACCTCGTCACCCAAGAGCGTTTGGGCGTTGTTGAATTTTACAACGGCATCGAGCGAGAATGCGGATGGCTTGCAGGGCGTGGTCTTGGGCGGTGGCGTTTTGACCCACACGACGACACGCACTCTATCGGCTGCGTTCGATCGATTGGGGTATGACTGGACTGCTGTTCAAAAATCCGAGCGTGCCGTTCCACGGGTGTTTTTGGCAAGCATGCCCCATGATCTCAGCCAAATTCGCCAAGTCAAAATTCGGAAGGCTATCTTTTTCAAGACGATGCTACCGCTAATTTTGCAAGCGAACGAAGAAATAATGGCGGACCGCCGCCGACTTTGGCAGATGCATTACGAAATTTCTCTGGGTCAAACGCCAATTGCAAAAGACAGACTTTGGCTGGCGGTCATGGCGGATCGTTATCGGGTCAAGCGGGGCGACATCGCCAAGTTGTTGAAGCGGGTCGATGTTATTCCGCCATCGATGGCATTGGCGCAGGCGGCTGAAGAAAGTGGCTGGGGTACGTCCCGATTTGCCCGCGAGGGTAATGCGATATTTGGCCAGTGGACCTTCTCGGAAATTGGCGATCTTGTTCCCCACAAACGCGATGCAGGCAAAAGCCACAAGGTCAGGGCGTTCAGGAGCTTATTGGATTCTGTACGTGCCTATACTCTCAACATAAACGGACATAGGGCCTATCGTGAATTCCGCAGACTTCGGGCAGAAATGCGTGGGGCAGGGGCACCTCTGGAAGGTGACGTGCTGATCGGTAAGCTTCAGCGGTATTCCGAAAGGGGCAAAAAATACGTTGAAGTTATTCGCGGAATTATCCGATTTAATAAGCTTCAACATTTTGATGGTGCGAAATTAGGCGCGTTCGGAACGAAGGCCTAATGCCAAGTATCTCTAATAAAGACTTGGTATAAATTTCTATTTCACAAAGAACTGTCGTCCCAGCCAATACCAACGATTGCCTTTGCCGCGCGCTGTACAGTTAAGCCGCGTGCGTCCTCTTGGGAATGGCTTGCCGGACCGGATCTCAATTCGGATATCACCCAAGCGCTCTAGCTTCACTTTACCGATCCTTGAAATATAACAGGCCAAATGTTTTGGTCCCGGATAGTTGGGGAGGACGGTAAATCCCATGGCGGGCGGATTCGTCGTTCCAATTAACGAATCAGCAGGTGTTATATCGGTGACAGGCAGGGCTAAGGCGTTCGCCCCGAGCTTGAACCGATCAAGGCTGCCGTATTTTTCACTCAGCGCAAAACGCGGCAGATAGAAGAAATTTGATGTTGTATGGGCGACACCGGAGTGCTGCCCAAAGGCGGCGGCAAAGCCGGATGATTGAGCCAACTTCTCCAGCGCTTGACTGCTTTCACCATAGGGATACGCAAAAAGCGATGGGGCCCGACCCAGTTCTTTCTCGAAGCGTGCCCGAGCATTGCGAATTTCCCACATATTAGAATTCATATCTTTGCGCGGGAGGTGCGAATGATGGACCGTATGATGACCAATGGTGACGCCTGCGGTCGCAACCTCGCGAATTTGGTCCCATGTCATATATCCGCCTTGCTTGCGGTCGGCGGCATTGGTGGAAACAAAAAGCGTGACCGGAAAGCCAGCCTTTTTTAAACGCGGCCATGCTTTTTTGTAGAACGACCGATACGCATCATCAATGGTAAGGCCAACAGTTCGGTCCGGCAGCGCCCGCTTTTCTTTAAGCCGAGCAACGATCTCTGGAACCGGCAGCACCGTGTAAGGACCAGCCTTAAGCTCGGCCAGATGTGCTTCAAACTGAGAAAGTTTGATGTTTGTTGAGGGAAATTTTTCTTCCCCGAAACGGTGATACATGAAAATGACAGCAGAATCACCGGCCACGGCAACGGGAATTTCAGGAACGAGAACGAGCGCCCCGGCACCTAACAGCACTGAAACCGCTTTAGTTAGGACCGTCCCGATTGTTGATCGAATCGTTTTTCGTTTCATACCTGCTCAAATACACGGAATAGGTTAAAAATTCAAAAAAATCCCTTTAATGATAGAAGTCACATCATGCCTTGAGGTAATACGCTATCGCTCAGCACCGGAAAACGGCGGCTATCGAACATTTGATAATGCCACCATTCGTTCCGATAAAAATCCCACCCGGCTGTGGTCATAAGCCCCATCAGAAGCATTCGATTTTTCTGTGCCGTGATGGATACATCTTGATTGCCGTGATGGGAAAGAGGCGTGAACGCGTCGAACCCAGTACCCATGTCAAGCTCTCGCCCCGACCCATCGATCAGCGTCAGATCAATCGCAGCCCCCCTTGAATGCGGCGACCCTCGGCGTGGATCAGCGAGAAATTCAGGGTCTGGGGTATGGTTCCATAATGCCCACTGTGCTTCTGACGGGCGGAAGGCATCAAAAATCTTCAACTGAAAGCCCTGCCGAGCGGCAAGATCAATTGCTTCACGCAATAAAATCTCGGCATCTGGATGCAAGTAACAAGCAGCCCGCCCGTACACAGGAGCGGCAGTAAAATTTTCAGGTGTGGCATAGGCGATAGACACCTCGACTCCATGGCTGGCGGGGGTAATTTCAATGAGCGTCATGACTTTACATCAGTCTCCTTTAGGGGCCATATGCGTAAGTATACTGGGACCGGCGCGCAACAAAAGGGACGAAAGCTAAAGTGCGAATATTGGCAATGGATACCTCGACCGTCGGCTGTTCGGCAGCACTTTGGCGCGACGGTGGAATAGTCGCCGGGCGCTGGGCAGAAATGGCACGAGGTCAATCTGAAGCCCTGGTCCCAATGGTCCAAGATGTCATGATTGAGGCGAAGCACGCATATAAGGATTTGGACGCAGTGGCTGTTACGGTTGGGCCGGGGGCCTTCACCGGACTCCGCATTGGATTGGCTGCAGCACGCGGCATGGCTTTGGCCTTAGGCGTGCCCTGTTTGGGCGTAACGACTTTGGAAACCATCGCCCATGGTGTGGACAAGGCGGCGCGATCGGGGCGTAATCTTTTGACGGCTCTCGATACAAAACGCAGAGACATATACGTACAGGCATTTGACCAAGGTCTCGAACCAATTGGCCCGGCGGCAGCGGTTGCCTTAGAGGCGGTGAGAGATTTTGTCCCAAAGGGTTCGGTTGTAATTGCTGGGGACGTGGCAGAACGTGTTGCCGGCGTACTCGAAAAAGATTTCACCGATTTCACGATAGCGCCTGGGCCGGGCATTCCGGATGCAGCTGTTGTCGCGGAAATTGTTGCCGCTCGTTGGCATCTGGGTCAGGACGCCCCTTTACCGGAACCTCTGTACCTGAGATCCCCAGATGCAAAACTGCCCAAAGATGGCGGACGGTTGCGGGTCTGAATGGGGCAAAATTTGATTAAAATTTTGCCATGTTTGTCAGCGCACAGCGCTGTTGTATCCACGCTCCATGGTGCTTGCTTTGATGAGGTTTGGAACGAAGTGGCAGTGAATAAAATTTTGTCCATGCCGGGCGTAATTGGATTTCTGGGATGCCACGAGAATGATCCTTGCGGATTTATAATTGGCCGGGTTGCTGCGGACGAGGCAGAAATTATTACTTTAGGTGTTATTCCACCTTGGCGTGACAAAGGGGCTGCAAGTTTATTACTGGAGGCTTTTCTTGGAGAGGCATTAGCCCAAGGTGCTGGTGCTGTGTATTTGGAGGTTGCTGACGACAATACTGCTGCACGCGCCCTCTATACGACCGCCGAATTCCAAGAGGCTGGCCGCAGACGTAATTATTATCGACGGGACAACGGCCGCGAGGACGCGTTGATTCTAAGGAAGAAAATCTAAGACTCTTCTTTTTGAACAATTAGGTTATGAATACCGTCTGCCGGGGCGGCCGGGTCTTCGGGTTCCAGAGACAAAATTGTATGGCCCATTTCATTTACGGACCGGGGTACATTCTCAAGTGGCTCCGTGCCGCAAAGGCGAACCCGAGCAATCTGTCCGGGTTGCATTTTTTCAATAAGTAATTTGGTTTTTACGAAAGTTAACGGGCATATTTCTTTCGTTATATCAATAACAAAATCAAATTGTATGTCTTCAGAAGTGTTCACAAGTTGTTTCATGTAAAGTTATTGCCTCTTTTACGAATGTTATTTATAACGTAGCGAATAAAGGGATAGGGAAATAACATTCAATGAGTGATTCAATAAGTGCAAATGAGATTTTAGAACTAACTACTGACATCGTTTCTGCCCATGTTGCAAATAATAAGGTTCCGACGACCGAACTGCCACAGTTGATTCAAGATGTGTATCAAACTCTGCTTGGCGTCAGCAATGGGGCACAAGGCCAAGAACGTCCCCGTCCGGCTGTTCCGGTAAAAAAGTCAGTATTTCCAGACTATATCGTCTGTTTGGAAGACGGAAAAAAGCTGAAAATGCTCAAGCGCCATCTGAAAACGGCCTACGGCATGAGCCCTGAAGAATATCGCGAGCGCTGGGGCCTGACACCTGATTATCCAATGGTGGCTCCAAATTATGCCAAACATCGGAGTAACCTGGCGAAAAAGATTGGTTTGGGGACAAAACCTCGCAAACGTGGTTTAAAAAATTAAAATTTGTTTGATTTCGTGTAGACTGCGCAATAGTTCTGTTACAACAGAGTAATCTTGAGGGTCGCAATGTCCAAGCTATCGCGCATCGAACAAAGTTGTATAGATAAGGGCATGAAAATGACTGAGCAGCGCCGTGTTATCGCACGGGTGCTGTCAGATGCCGAAGACCATCCGGATGTTGAAGAGGTTTATCGTCGGTCTTCTCAAATGGACCCGAAAATCAGTATCGCGACGGTTTACCGGACTGTGCGGCTTTTTGAAGAAGCGGAAATTCTTGATCGGCATGATTTTGGCGACGGTCGTGCACGATACGAAGAGGCATCGAGCGACCATCATGATCACTTAATTGATATAAATTCGAGCCACGTAATCGAGTTTCAAAATGATGAGATCGAGGCTCTTCAGGAAAAAATTGCGCGCGAACATGGCTTTCGGTTGGTGGGGCACCGGTTGGAGCTTTATGGCGTGCCGTTAAAACCTTCTGAGAAATAACCGGCGAAAATGGTCGGCGAAAAACGAAGGTCAGTCCCGCAACAACGCATGATGATAATCGAGGCCTTGGCTTGAAATTCGACGAATAGAATGCTATCTTTTCAAGCACATAAACACCTTTTTTGGAGGGTCCGGTAGAACGGATGATTATACGCCTTACGGTTTTAGCCGACCGCCCTGTGTGCCCGCCCCATGAAGTAGCGCGGTAATTTTGGCGAAAAAACTCCACATCAGAACCTACGGATGCCAAATGAACGTTTACGACTCTGCCCGTATGGCGGATGTCCTGGCGCCAGTTGGCTATGCCGTTTCGGATCAGGTCGATGGTGCCGACATGGTCATTCTGAACACCTGTCATATCCGAGAAAAAGCGGCTGAGAAGGTTTATTCCGAACTTGGTCGCTTGCGCAATCTTAAAGCCGTCCGGGAACAAGAAGGCGGCCAAATGATTTTGGCGGTCGCCGGCTGTGTTGCGCAGGCAGAGGGCGAAGAAATTCTGCGACGGGCGCCTTATGTGGATATGGTTTTTGGTCCGCAAACTTATCACCGGCTGCCGGAAATGGTGGTTCGGGCCAGTCGTGCCGCGGGTGCTGTGCTGGATATCGATTTTCCGGCTGAATCGAAATTTGATCATTTACCCAGTCATGTGCAGCAGGTGGGCCATACGGAGCTAGCGAACAAGTCCGCTTTTTTGACCATTCAAGAAGGCTGCGACAAGTTCTGCACGTTCTGTGTCGTCCCCTATACTCGGGGCGCAGAATTTTCACGACCCGTCGAAGAAGTTCTTCGAGAAGCTCAGCGCTTGGCGGAAGACGGCGTCAGCGAGATCACGCTTCTCGGTCAAAATGTGAATTGCTATCACGGCTCTGCAACGGAGGGCAGCGAATGGGGCCTCGGAAGACTCATTGAAGCTGTTGCCGACATTAGCGGCGTTGAAAGAATTCGCTATACGACTTCTTATCCGGCCTATGTCGACGATGCATTGATTGCCGCGCACAGAGACGTCCCCAAACTGATGCCGTATTTGCATCTGCCGGTTCAGTCAGGATCGGACCGTATTTTGCAGGCCATGAACCGCCAACACGGCGCAAAAGATTATCGTGGGCTCGTGGCACGATTGCGGGGTGCGCGCCCTGATATTGCGCTCTCATCCGATTTTATTGTTGGGTTTCCAGGGGAAACGGAAATCGATTTTCACGAAACCCTGACCTTGGTTGAAGATATTGAATTCGCACAGGCGTATTCGTTTAAGTACAGCCCCAGACCAGGAACGCCAGCGGCGCTGCTCGAAAACCAAGTCGATGAAGATATCAAGGTCGAACGCCTGGCTCGTCTGCAAGAAGTGCTTAATCGTCAACAGCTGGTCTTTAACGAAAATTGCGTTGGTAAGGCCCTTCCCGTTTTATTGGATCGCAAAGGACGCGAACCGGGTCAGTTGGTCGGTCGCAGCCCCTATATGCAGGCGGTTCATACAGAAGGCTCCGACGACCTTCTCGGCACAATTGTGAATTTAATGGTTACCGATGGCTATGCGAACAGCCTCCGTGCTGAAGCGATTTTGGATCAATCCGGCCAAACAATTTCAACCCAAACTAATTCAGAAAGGGTTTGTGCATGACACCTCCGGCTAAACATTCGGCCTTGTCAAAATCGACTGAAACTTCTGTTGACCTGTCGTTTGCGGATAATAATTTGGCGCTCGAATTGTTCGGATCTCATCATGCGAACTTGGCTCGGGTTGAACAGGCTGTGGACGTCAAAATTTTTGCCCGCGGTAATACGGTCGCGGTTTCCGGCTCTGTGGACGCCGTTTCTGCTGCGGTCTCTGTTCTCAACGGCCTTTATGAACGTTTGGAGCGCGGCAATGCAGTTGGTCCGGACGAGGTCGATGCGGTCTTGCGTATGGCCCTTGCCGACGGTGGCGATGTGCGCGATGCAGACCTGACAATTCGCACCCGGCGAAAACACATTTCACCGCGCTCTTCAATGCAGGCGACGTATTTGCGGGCCATCGAGGACAATGACTTGGTGTTTGGTTTAGGACCTGCGGGAACCGGCAAAACCTACTTGGCTGTGGCCAAGGCGGTGGAAAAATTAATGAAGGGGGAGGTGGATCGGTTGATCCTATCGCGCCCCGCAGTGGAGGCCGGGGAGAACTTAGGATTCTTGCCGGGCGATATGCGGGAAAAAGTTGATCCCTATTTGCGACCGCTCTACGACGCCATTGATGACATGATGCCGCCCGATCAAGTGGCCAAGCGCATGGAGTCGGGCGAAATTGAAATTGCACCCTTGGCGTTCATGCGCGGGCGCACGCTTTCCAATGCGTTTGTGATCTTGGACGAAGCACAAAATACAACGGCCGTACAGATGAAGATGTTTCTGACTCGGTTGGGAGAAAACGCGCGCATGGTCGTCACCGGCGATCTCAGCCAGGTCGACTTGCCGCGCGGTGTTCGCTCTGGCCTGCGCGATGCTTTGGATGTGTTGCAGGACGTGGACGGAATTTCATTCGTGCACTTCAGCGAAAAGGATGTCGTGCGTCATCGCTTGGTCACGAGAATCGTAAAAGCTTATGATTCAATCGAAAACAATCGGCACGCCTCAGCCCGGTACGAACATACGACAAAGCAGAGCAGTTCCGACGATGACAAATAATGTAGACGTATTGGTTTCCATCACCTGTGACGGATGGATCGACGCCTTGGCCGAGGCTGAGGATGTGTGCAAGGCGGCAGCCTTGGTGGCAATGGAAGTCGGGCCGACACCGGATGTTGCAGAGTCTCTTGAAAGCCTTCTACCGCGGCTACCGTATTTGGCGGAGACCCCTCGGGAAATAAGTATACTTTTAACTGACGATGCGTTTATTACAGGTCTTAACCGGGACTACCGCAACAAAGACGAACCCACAAACGTGCTGTCGTTTTCTAACTTTGGCAAAGGCATTGAATTGCCGGAACTGCCGGAAGAAGAAACACTGATATACGGCGACGTGGTGGTTGCCTTGGAAACAGTTACAAAAGAGGCTGATGCGCAGGGGAAAAGTCTCGCCGGCCATCTAAGTCATATGATCGTTCACGGCGTGCTGCATTTATTGGGGTATGATCATGAAGAAGTCTCAGAAGCCGAAAAAATGGAGACACTAGAAACGCGGATACTTGGGTCCTTGGGGTTTGATAATCCACACACGACGGCAAGCGGGAACTGAACCGAAAACTATGAATAATCCGACGTCATCGGGTCCTGTCAATCAATCGACCTCTAACCAAGGAGGTCGGTCAGTCGGTGACTGGCTGCGCCGGGTGCTTGGTCTGCGCAATGGCGAAAGCACGGTGCGCGATACCCTCGAAGAATTGATCGAGGAGCGTGAGGAAGCCGAAGCTCCGATTGATGCGGAAGAAAAAGTCCTGCTCGCCAACATCCTAGAACTTCGTGGCCAGACCGTCTTCGACGTTATGGTGCCCCGGGTCGACATAACTGCGGTGGATGTGCAGTCATCGCTCGCTGAGCTGATCAGTGTCATGACTAAAGAGGCGCATTCGCGGGTGCCCATTTACCGAGATAACTTGGACCACGTGACCGGCATGGTTCATATTAAAGATGTGCTCGCTTGGCGCGGCGAAGATGCGGCGTTTAGCCTACCAAAAATTTTGCGCAAGGTGTTGTTTGTCTCACCGTCGATGCAGGTGTTGGAACTGCTGCTGGAGATGCGCGCGAAGCGAACTCACATGGCCATGGTTGTTGATGAATATGGCGGCGTTGATGGCCTTGTGACGATTGAAGACCTGGTCGAAGAAATCGTTGGCGAGATTGAGGACGAACACGACCAAACCGAAGAACCAGAATTGGTTCAGCGCCCGGATGGTTCGTTTGATGCCGACGCCCGGGCTGTACTGGAAGAACTGCAAGACGTTCTGAAACCCATCATGGGGGAAGAAGAATGGGAAGATTCACAAACCTTAGGGGGACTCGTCGTGGATTTGGCCGGTCGTGTGCCGATCCGGGGCGAACTTATTACCCATTCATCTGGCATTGAATTTCAAATCCTCGATGCCGACCCGCGCCGTCTAAAACGGGTGCGGGTGCGGGGAGCTAAACAAGAGTCTCAATCCGAACCAGAAGATTAATGGCATTTCTCGCTGGCATAACCCGGCTAAAAGGGGCCTTAATCTCAACCACAGGTTGGCGGCGACGGGGTGTGGCTTTTTGCTTGGGAGTTCTGGCAACCGGCGCTTTGCCACCGGTGCATTTCGTATTTCTTTTGATTCCAGCATTTGTCGGTCTGATTTGGCTGATTGATGCGAGTCCGCGTCCGCGTCAGGCGTTTGCTATCGGGTGGTGGTTCGGACTTGGCCATGCTGTGTCTGGATATTACTGGGTGTCGGCGGCGTTATTGGTTTTTCCGGATCAATTTGGCTGGATGATTCCCTTCGCCGTGTTTGGCCTGGGCGCGGTGATGGGAATGTTTCCAGCCCTAACAGTATTGGTTTGTCGCGTCGTAAACCTTCGTGGCATGGCGCGCATTATTTTGTTCGCGGTCGTATGGACGCTGTTGGAGTGGGTGCGGTCGTGGATATTTACCGGGCTCCCTTGGAACTTGTTGGGAACAGTCTGGACTATTTCAGATACGATGATCCAAGGCGCATCTGTCTTTGGGGTATACGGGCTAAGTTTCATTACCATTATTGCAGCAGCTGTTCCGGCTGTTTTGACAGATGGTGCCCTGCGTGCACGGGGCCGCGCGGTTCCAATCCTCGCGGCCTATGTCGCGCTCGGTGTGGTCTGGGCCGGCGGCGGGCTAAGATTGGCGAATGCGCCATCGGATAATGTGGAGGGGGTCACCCTCCGTCTGGTGCAGCCGAATATCGATCAGCGAATAAAGTGGCATCCTCAGCACCGTCGCAGCCACGTGGTTCGCCAATTACAAATGAGCGCCGCTCAGTCGAAAACCGGCCCAGCGCCGACACATATCATATGGGCAGAAACCGCAGTTCCCTATTTTCTCGCCCGCGAGAAAGCTTTGATGACGGCAATTGGGGGCATTACTCCAGCTGGTGGACTGACCATCACCGGGGCCATTCGGGGTAACGATAATTCAGACACCGGCAGGCAGATTTGGAACAGCCTTCACGCGATCAATTCTCACGGCGATATAGCCGGGACCTATGACAAATTTCACTTGGTGCCTTTTGGAGAATACGTGCCCTTTAGTTCAATTTTAAAAATTTCAAAACTAACCGCCGGCCGAACCGATTTTACGCCCGGGTCCGGGTTGTCCACGCTCAAATTACCAGGTCTTCCGCCAGTCGGGCCGCTCATTTGTTACGAGGTTATATTTCCCGGTGCCGTGGTTGATAGCAGAGACCGTCCAGATTGGTTATTGAATTTAACCAATGATGGTTGGTACGGCCATTCTTCTGGACCGTATCAGCATTTTGCCTCGGCGCGTCTCAGGGCAGTGGAAGAAGGGCTTCCCCTCGTGCGCGTCGCCAATACCGGAATTTCGGGGGTGGTAGATGGGTATGGCCGAATACTCGCTCGCTTGGACCTCGGCGTTTCCGGTGTTCTCGATAGCCCTTTGCCTAAGAAATTTTTTGGAACAACTTTCTATGCTCAGTGGGGTGATATGCCTTTGATTTTGCTGCTGGTTGTCTGTGGCGGCTTGGCTATTTTTACGCGAAAACCAAATCAAGCCTAACAATCCTATTTACCAAATTTGCGTAAATAAGATATGATTATGTCTAATGTAATCGCTCGGCTGGGCGGTTGACCTGTTGGGGTGAAATCAAATATCGTACATCTGCATACTGTTGTATGTACGTTCCTCTGTCATTGAAAAGCGTATTTGAAGCAAATGAAAAAATCGATACCTAAGCGCACCAAAAAACAACGCGCGCCTACCCGGCTTGCCCGAGAAAAAATCCTCCCGCTTGGGACGCCTAACCCTATTGACGTTCATGTTGGAAGCCGAGTTCGGCTGCGCAGAACACTATTGGGGCTAAGCCAAGAAAAATTGGGCGAGACGGTAAATTTAACGTTCCAGCAAATTCAAAAATATGAACGCGGCGCCAACCGAATCGGCTCAAGCCGACTCTACGAACTCGGCCGAATTTTGGATGTCCCGGTATCGTTTTTCTTCGATGACATGCCGGATGATGTTCAAGCATTCGGTGGCGGGCGGAATCGTACCCGCGGCATGGCGGATCAAGCGCAAGCCGCAATTGAACCTGATCCTTTGGCCCGGCGCGAAACCCTAGAACTGGTTCGCGCCTATTACCGGATTACCGATGAACAAGTCCGTAAGCGTTTGTTTGAACTAACCAAAACGTTGGCAAAGGCAGAAGACGGCGAATAACCCTATAAAATTTATGGCGTGTCTAACTGTCAAAATATCTTGACGCCTGCCTGAAACACTGTAAAACCCCGGCCAATCCCGTTTCCTGAAAAGGGGCGGCGTGGATAGATTTGGACTACTTGCCACCACGTTAAAAAAGGCTCTAAGTGGGCTCGATAATAACGGATCGTCCGTTACAGCCCCTGGTCCAGTTGGACAGACCATTTTAAAAAGGGGACTAACGATGTCACGACCCGATTATCTATTCACGAGCGAATCCGTTTCTGAAGGCCATCCCGATAAAGTCAGCGACAGAGTTTCAGATTCTGTACTCGACCGCTTGCTGAGCTTGGATCCGCATTCCCGCGCCGGTGTTGAAACCCTCTGCACGACAAACAAGGTTGTTTTGGCGGGCGAAATTCGCGGACCGGAAGCGGTCACCAAAGATATTATGGAAGAAATTGCCCGTAACTGCGTGAAGGAAATTGGCTACGAGCAAGACGGTTTTCATTGGAAAAATATGGACGTCGAAGTTTTGGTTCATGCGCAATCGGCGGATATCGCCCAAGGCGTGGATGCGGCCGGTAACAAAGACGAAGGTGCCGGCGACCAAGGCATGATGTTCGGTTACGCATGTCGGGAAACGGATGTTCTGATGCCGGCACCTATTCATTATTCCCACGCAATTTTGCGGTCAATGGCAGAAGCCCGGCATTCAGGTGCTGCAACTGGGTTGTTGCCTGATTCCAAAAGCCAGGTGACGTTGCTCTATGTTGATGGCATGCCAGTTAAGGCGACATCGGTTGTTGTTTCGACCCAACATACCGAAGACATGACCCAAGATGCTATCCGCGAACTTGTCCGCCCCCATGTGGAAAACGTATTGCCCGAAGGTTGGATGTGTCCGGAAGAAGAATTTTACGTTAACCCGACGGGTCGTTTCGTTATTGGCGGACCTGATGGAGACGCTGGCTTGACCGGTCGTAAGATTATTGTCGATACCTATGGCGGCGCGGCCCTGCATGGCGGCGGCGCATTCTCGGGTAAAGACCCTTCCAAGGTAGACCGTTCAGCAGCTTACGGCGCACGTTACCTTGCGAAGAACGTGGTTGCTGCTGAATTGGCAGACCGTTGCACGATCCAGCTGGCCTATGCCATCGGCGTTTCCAAACCCTTGTCGGTCTACGTCGATACCCATGGAACCAGCAAGGTTGCGGAAGATAAATTGGCGGCGGCCCTGCAAGAAGTTATGGATCTTTCGCCGCGCGGCATTCGCGAACAACTGAAGATGAACCGCCCAATCTACGCACGGACATCGGCCTATGGCCACTTTGGCCGTGAGCCTGACAGTGATGGTGGTTTTTCATGGGAACGCACGGATCTGGTCGATGACCTCAAATCCGCCGTTAACGCGTAGCACCAAAGGGAAGCCCGAGTCCGGTTCTCCACAATTTTACGGTCGGCGTGGAGGCCATAAGCTTCGAGCGGGGCGGCAAAAGCTCGTCGACGAATTGCTGCCCCAAATCAGCCTCGCGTCAACTGTCGAACAAATCGATCTCGTGTCGGAATTTGGTGCCGCCATGCGAGATATTTGGCTCGAAGTCGGTTTTGGAGCAGGCGAGCACCTCGCAGCCCAAGCACAGGCGAATCCCGATATTGGGTTTATAGGATGCGAGCCCTTTATCAACGGCGTTGCGACCCTGCTGGCCCAAATTGATCAGCATAAACTGACCAATATCCGAATCTTTGAAGATGATGCGCGACGTTTACTGCCGCGGTTGCCGGAAGGTGCTATTGGTCGTGGATTTGTTCTATTTTCCGACCCTTGGCCCAAAACCCGCCATCATCGACGCCGATTTATTGAGCCAGACAACTTGGATGCGCTGGCGCGGGTGTTAAAGGATGGTGCAGATCTACGATTCGCAAGTGATCACACGGGCTATGTTTCGTGGGCACTGGAGCATGTTACCCGGCATCCTGGCTTTGAATGGCCCGTGCGTTCTTTCCGAGACTGGCGCCAGACGCCGAACGACTGGGTCCAAACTCGTTATGAGTCAAAGGCCTTGGCCCGTGGCGAGGCCTGCGCCTATTTACGCTTTTGCCGCACGGTTCGGGCAAACAAAACACTGGATTAAACCTTGAATCAGGAGCCTTTGGGGGTATATAAGACGGGCGTTGGTTTTGATTTGATTTCTCTTGGCTCAACTAAACAAGTCTGTTCGGTTTCGTGAGGTGGGTCTCAGGCCCGCCTTTTTGCTTATTTTGAGCTAGGCAATCGATGCAGGGCAAGTGAGTCGTAATAGCGACAAAGGCGATGATATGGCGGGTCTTTCAGACCGGGTCGAGACGAGAATTACACCGACCATTGAGTCGATGGGCTACGATATTGTTCGGATCCAAATTACCGGCTCTGAACAATTGGTATTACAGGTCATGGTGGAACGCCACGACGAAAAGCAGTTGGATGTTGAAGATTGTGCCTCCGTTAGTCGGGCAATCTCAGCGCTGATGGATGTAGATGATCCGATTGACAACGCCTATACGCTGGAAGTGAGTTCGCCGGGGCTTGATCGGCCATTGGTACGGCCCGAGGACTTTGATCGGTTCGCCGGCTACGAGGCTAAGGTCGAAGCAGAACGCCTGATTGAGGGGCGTAAAAAATTCAGAGGCCGTTTGATTGGCCTCGAACAAGACGTGGTAAAAATTTCGGTCGACAATACGGTGATGGAGGTCCCATTTGTCGACATTAAGCGAGCAAAACTAATTCTTACGGATGAGTTAATCGCCCGAGCTGAAGGACATTGATGACAATGAATGAGACCTCACAGGCAAACGCTGTTCATGCCCGCCCAGAACTTTTGCAAGTTGCAGAAGCCGTGGCACGGGATAAAGGTATCGAACAGGACGAAGTTCTGGAAGCCATGGAAGAAGCCATCCAAAAGGCGGGCCGCTCCAAATACGGCCATGAACATGATATTCGCGCCAATATTGACCGCACAAACGGTCAAATTGCCCTCGCCCGCTACCGGGAAGTGGCTGAGGAAATAGAAAACGACGCAATTCAGATCACCCTTGAGGACGCGCAACGGGAAAAATCCGATGCCGTCATCGGCGATTTTCTAATTGATCCGTTGCCACCAATTGATTTTGGCCGCATTGCCGCGCAGACCGCAAAGCAAGTGATCGTCCAAAAAGTTCGCGACGCCGAACGCAAACGCCAGTACGAAGAATACAAGGACCGTACCGGCGAAGTGGTCAATGGATTGGTCAAACGAATCGAGTTCGGCAATGTTATTGTCGATCTGGGCCGGGCCGAGGCATTACTACGACGCGACGAATCAATCCCTCGCGAACATTTTGCTAATGGTGATCGGGTGCGTGGCTATATCGTCGATGTATGCGAAGAACCGCGCGGTCCACAGATTCTCCTCTCCCGAACCCATCCGCAATTTATGGCCAAATTATTTGCCCAGGAAGTGCCGGAAATCTATGACGGCATTATTGAAATTCAGTCGGTTGCCCGTGATCCGGGATCGCGTGCGAAAATCGCCGTGATTTCCCATGATTCGAGCATTGATCCGGTAGGACCTTGTATTGGTATGCGCGGCTCGCGTGTTCAGGCTGTGGTCGGTGAATTACAAGGCGAGAAAATCGACATCATTCAATGGTCGGCTGATCCGGCAACCTTTATCGTTAATGCCTTAGCGCCGGCAGAAGTTGCTAAGGTCGTTTTGGATGAAGAAGCCAACCGGATTGAAGTCGTTGTTCCTGACGAACAGCTCAGTTTGGCCATCGGCCGCCGCGGGCAAAACGTGCGTTTGGCCTCTCAATTGTCGGGCTGGGATATTGACATCCTGACCGAAGACGAAGAATCAGACCGTCGTACAGAAGAATTCCGTAATCGCTCACAGATGTTTATCGATGCTTTGGATGTGGACGACGTCATAGCCCATTTGTTGGTGACGGAAGGTTTTACCGAGATCGAAGAAGTTGCCTTCGTACCCCTTGAAGACCTCTCCACGATTGAAGGGTTCAGTGAAGAAGTCGCCAATGAATTACGGGAGCGTGCACGCGCGCACCTGTCCAAGGTTGACGAAGAATTTGCCGACAAGGCCAAGGAACTTGGCATGACGGAAGACCTGATAAAATTTGAAGGTCTAAAGCCGAACCTTATTTCTCTGGTGGGTGATAAGGGTATTAAAACCCTGGATGATTTGGCCGACTTGGCGGGCGATGAGTTGATTGAAATGTTGCCACCGGGCTCGCTCACCGCAGATGAAGCCAACGACGTTATCATGGCGGCGCGGGCGCATTGGTTTGAAGATGAAGAAGCGCCAGAAAATGATGGCGAAGGTGAAGGCGATAGTGATGGTGAGGAAAGTACCGATAGCGGTACCGAAGACGCTTAAATTAGGCAGTAAACAAATGGTTCCTTTAATGGCTGAACATATAGAGCCTGAAAACTCTGGTGACCATGCCCCTGATCAGGGGGCTGGCCCTGTGCGTCGGTGCATCGTTAGCGGGGAACTGCTTGTTAAGGAAGAAATGGTTCGATTCGTCGTTGGTCCTGGGAATGAAATCGTTCCTGATATTCAGGCCCGCTTACCAGGACGGGGAATTTGGCTGAGCGCAAAGCGAACAGTGGTTGAAACGGCCTGCAAGAAAAATCTGTTTGCCAAGGCAGCGCGACGCTCGGTTCGGTTGCCTGATGACTTGGCGAACCAAGTTGAAAAATTAATGAGCCAACGGTGTTTGAATTTGTTAGGTTTGGCGCGCCGTGCGGGCGAAGTTGTGGCAGGATTTGAGAAGGCAACGGCGTGTTTGCGCCGGGGCGAAGGTGCAGCACTCTTGGCCGCGAATGATGCTTCGGCGGCAGGCAAGAATAAGGTCAACGCTTTGGCTCCAGACCTTGTCAGGCTTGAGGCCTTTAGCGGCGATGAACTTGGTGCCGCGTTGGGGCGGGCGACGGCTGTGCATGTGGTTTTAACCCATGGACGTTTGGCCGAGCGATTGACAGTTGAGATTGCACGCCTGATCGATTATCGAGGCGAAATTGATGCGAGTTCCACGGTTTAGCGTGGCGAGAAACAACGGCATCCGGATTTAAGAGTAGAACGGAATAAAAATGACAGAGGCCAAAGAACAAGACAAAAAAAAGCCGCTCAGTCTATCGCGGCCGGGAACGCTTGAGCTTAAGAAGACAGTGACAGGCGGAACGGTCCGTCAAAGCTTCTCTCATGGCCGCTCGAAGATGGTTGCTGTTGAGGTGCGGAAAAAACGCAGCTACGCCCAGGATGCCGGCGGCAAGATGACCAAGGTTGAAAAGCCGTTGGAGCCGGAGGTTGAAGAAAAGGTCGAAGTCGAGCCGGAAGTGCCGAGTGAAATCATCGAAGATGCACAAGCCGCGTCCTCGTTGACCACTGACGAAAAGGCGACCCGAGCCAAAGCGTTGAAAGAGGCTAAAATTGCGGCTGAAGAAAATGCCCGCCTGGCCGAAGAATTAGCCGCACGTAAGGCCCTTGAGCCTGATCCCGAACTCGAACCTGATCCCGAGCCGGAGCCAGAGCCAGAATCAGAGCCAGAACCGACTGCTGAGGCGCAACCTGAAATACCGCCACAGCCTGAATCGGAAAAGCCCTCTGCCAAAGGTGCGACGTCTGCGCGGGGACGTAAAGACCATACGGAAGATGAAGACGAGTCTAACCGAGGTCGTAGCCGTACAGCGCGTGCGGAACCACGCCGTGCACCAGGGGGTCGCCGCGGTGAGCCGCGTCGACGTTCTGGCAAGTTGACCATAGATGAGGCGCTTGGCGTTCGTGAAGAGCGGACCCGTAGTCTCGCCTCAGTACGTCGCGCGCGCGAAAAGCAAAAACAAAAATTCCAGCCGACTGAGGGACAAAAAATTATTCGCGACGTGGTCGTTCCAGAAGTTATCACGGTTCAGGAATTGGGCAATCGGATGGCCGAGCGCGGTGTCGATGTGATTAAGACACTGATGAAGTTGGGGGTCATGGCGACGATCAACCAGACCATCGATGCCGATACCGCTGAACTTGTTGTTTCGGAATTCGGTCATAACATGAAACGGGTCAGCGACGCCGATGTGGAAACCGAACTGACGGGCGGGATTGACGACGAAGGCACACTACAACCGCGGGCACCGGTAGTTACCGTTATGGGCCACGTTGATCATGGCAAGACATCGCTTTTGGATGCCCTTCGTAAAACCGATGTAGTGAGTGGCGAAGCGGGCGGTATCACCCAGCATATCGGTGCCTATCAGGTCACCATGTCGAGCGATGCAAAAATTACCTTTATCGACACGCCAGGCCATGCAGCATTTACGGAAATGCGCGCACGTGGGGCCAAGGTGACGGATATCGTGGTTTTGGTTGTCGCTGCGGACGACGGCATTATGCCGCAGACCATTGAAGCGATTGTTCATGCCAAGGCTGCTGAAGTTCCTATTATCGTCGCGATCAATAAAATGGACAGGCCGGACGCAGACGCCAACCGGGTGCGGACCGAACTGCTTCAGCACGAACTTGTGGTCGAGGAAATGGGCGGCGAGATTCTTTCGGTCGAGGTGTCGGCACTGGAAGGCACTAATCTTGACAAGCTTGAAGAAACAATTTTGCTGCAGGCCGAACTTCTTGATCTGAAGGCAAATCCCGACCGGCCCGCCGATGGCGTGGTGGTTGAGGCCAGAACTGAAAGAGGCCGAGGCACGGTCGCCACGGTCTTGGTTCAGCGCGGAACCCTTCGGATCGGTGATATCTTTGTTGCCGGTAGTGAATGGGGCCGGGTTCGCGCAATGCGCGATGCCACAGGCGCATCAGTGGAACAGGCCCTGCCCTCAGTTCCAGTAGAGGTTATCGGGCTTGGTGGCACGCCGGCAGCGGGTGATGAAGTCGCCGTAGTTGAGGAAGAAGGCCGCGCCAGGGAAGTAACGGAATTCCGCAGCCGACGCAGCAAAGATCTGATAGCAACTCAAAGCGCGCGCGGCACCCTGGAAGAAATGTTCGAAAAAATTCAGGATGGCACGGAAGTCCAGAGTTTACCTGTCGTGATCAAAGCAGATGTTCACGGCTCTTCAGAAGCCATTGTGAGTGCGCTGGATCAGCTATCGAATGATGAAGTGAAAGTTCAGGTTCTGCACTCAGGTGTCGGCGGTGTTAACGAATCGGACGTGATCTTGGCGCGTGCATCGGGTGGCCTAATTATCGGCTTTAACGTCCGGGCCAATCCGCAATCACGCGAATTAGCCAAAACCGATAACGTGGAAATTCGGTATTATTCGATCATCTATAATGTAATTGACGACTTGAGGCAGGCTCTTACCGGCATGCTGGCGCCGACCCTTCGCGAAAGTTTTCTGGGCAATGCGGAAATCCGCGAGGTCTTCAACATTTCCAAGGTCGGCAAGATTGCAGGTTGCATGGTAACTGAAGGCATGGTGCGGCGCGGTTCTAAAGTCCGCTTGGTTCGTGACAGCGTGGTCATTCACGAAGGCGACTTATCGCAATTGAAACGCTTCAAGGATGACGCAAAAGAGGTCAAAGAAGGGCTCGATTGCGGCATGGCTTTCGCCAACTATCAAGATATTCAGGTTGGCGACGTTATTGAATGCTTCGATGTGGAAGAAGTGGCCAGGGAATTGTAAAACCAAGAACCGTAAATAGAGAATTACGATAGAAACCGTTTTTGCGAAAACGGACTTTAGCCTTGAGGCCTGAACTATAGAAAACGAATTTATTACGCCCCGCGACATGTGTCGTGCGGCCGGCTTTTACGTTGGCTCACATAATTGTCGGGGCGGTTGGAATTGAACATGAAAAATCGGCCGGCTCGAATGCCCAGTCAACGTCAGCTCCGTATCGGGGAAGAAATTCGCCATGCGGTGGCGCAAATGTTGGAACGAAGAGAGTTTCATGAACCCGCTTTACAAGACGTTTCGGTAACGGTGACCGAGGTTCGTATCAGCCCAGATTTAAAAAATGCCACGGCCTATATTATGCCGTTGGGTGGTGATCAAGCCGCTGAAGTGCTTGAGGCGCTGACGCGTGCGCGTCCCTTTGTTCGGAAACAAGTTGGTAAAACCATGCGTCTTCGACATGTGCCAAACATTTCCTTCGAGATGGACGAGACCTTTGATCAGGCGAGTAAGATTGAAACTCTGCTTAATGATCCCAAGGTTGCCCAGGATTTGGCTGCTGCCGATGAAACCCTCACCGAGGAGTCCGAAGACCATGGGGCGTAAGCGCCGGGGCAAGCCCATACATGGCTGGATGGTGATCGATAAGCCAGGAACGATGTCTTCAAATGCAGTCGTTGGCATGGTGCGTCGGCTTACCGGTGCGGCTAAGGTTGGCCACGGCGGCACTTTGGACCCGCTGGCAACTGGATTGCTCCCCCTTGCCCTGGGCGAAGCGACCAAAACCGTATCCTATGCAATGGACGGTACAAAAGAATACAACTTTACCATCCGCTGGGGCGAACAACGCACAACCGATGATACCGAAGGTGATGTCATAGATACCAGTGACGTCCGCCCTGACGAAAGCGCAATTCGCACGGCATTAAGCGGCTTTATTGGGATGATAGAGCAAGTGCCACCTAAATTTTCCGCGATCAAAGTAAATGGTCAGCGAGCCTATGCGTTGGCGCGGGCGGATCAACCTGTGGAGTTGCAGTCCCGCCAAATCCAAATTGACGCCTTTGATCTCATCGGAATGCCGAATACGGATCATGCAGAATTTAAAGTGGTGTCCGGCAAGGGAGCCTACATGCGTGGTTTAGCGCGAGATTTGGCCTTGGCTGTCGGTACGGTGGGGCATATTGCGGCCCTCAGGCGGACCCGTGTCGGACCATTTACAGAAGAACATGCGATTTCCCTGGAAAAACTAGAATCTCTAGGGCATAGTGCGCCGCTCGTCGATTTCCTACTTCCCGTTCAGACCGCGCTGGCCGACATCCCGGCGCTTGCCTTAACGGAAACGGAAGCCCGACGATTGCAGCAGGGGCAGGCGATTGCAGTCCTGCCCGTGGCCAGCCGGTCGCCATCTGAAAAGGTTAAACAAGGGTCCGTGGTTTGCGCCATGACCGGCGGGAAACCCGTGGCACTGGCATTAATCAAGGGCGGAGAAATCCGTCCACAACGTGTTTTAAACTTGTAAGAATTGGAGTAGACGATGTCGATTACAGCAGAACGTAAGCAGGAACTCATTAAAGAGTATGCTGCAGGCGAGGGCGATACCGGTTCACCGGAAGTCCAGGTCGCAATTCTGAGCGAACGCATTCAGAACCTGACCGAACACTTGAAAACTCACAAGAAAGATAACCATTCCCGCCGGGGTCTCATCATGATGGTGGGACAGCGCCGACGGTTGCTGGATTATCTAAAACGTAAAAAGGTCGAGCGCTACGAGACAATCGTCAGCAGCCTCGGTCTGCGGCGCTAAACGACGCTGCAAAATCAACCCCGGGGCACCCCGGGGCGACGCCACGGATGGCCGTGGCAGTTGTAAGAAGACGCGCTTGACGGGGAATCCGTGGGCGCGTTTGATGGAAGAAAGTATCCAAAAAAAATGTTCAAGGAATTTAGAAAAGAAATCGACTGGGGCGGGCGTAAGCTGGTCCTAGAAAGTGGCAAGATTGCGCGTCAAGCGGACGGTGCGGTCATGGCGACCTACGGCGAAACCAAAGTACTGTGCACAGTTGTTGCGGAAAAAGCACCGCGTCCAGGCTTAGACTTTTTCCCGTTGTCCGTTCACTACCAAGAAAAAACCTACGCTGCGGGTAAAATCCCGGGTGGATTTTTCAAGCGTGAAGGCCGTCCGGGTGAGAAAGAAACCCTGACCTGTCGCCTCATTGACCGCCCCATCCGGCCCTTGTTTGCCAAGGCGTTCCGGAATGAGACTCAGGTCATTTGTACAGTGATGTCTCACGACCAAGAAAATAATCCCGACATTGTTGCGATGATCGGTACGTCGGCAGCGCTAACGATCTCCGGGTTGCCTTTCATGGGCCCGATCGGCGGTTGCCGGGTTGGCTATATTGATGGTGAGTTTGTCCTGAACCCACAGACCGACGAAATGTCATCAAGTGCGCTTGATCTTGTCGTTGCTGGCACAACCGATGGTGTGCTGATGGTTGAATCAGAAGTTCAGGAATTGTCGGAAGAGGTCATGCTGAACGCAGTGATGTTTGGTCACAAGTCGTTCCAGCCGGTTATTCAAGCAATTATCGAATTGGCTGAAGTTTGTGCGAAAGAGCCCCGCCAATTGCCGGAACCTCCCGAAGGCAAACAAGCCGTGGTTGATCGGGTTGCGGCTTTGGCCGAAGACGGTCTGCGCGCAGCCTATGCGGAAAAAGACAAAATGATCCGCCAAGGTAAAGTGTCTGATACTAAAGACAAAGTTAGCGCTGAGATTAACGCCGATGAAAGCTTCGATGCTGAATTGGTGGAGAGCGTCTTCTCCGATGCTTTCAAAGGCGCTGAAAAAAATATTGTCCGTAAGGATATCATTAAGACTGGATTACGCATCGATGGCCGTGACACGAAGACTGTCCGCCCCATCGTTTCCGAAGTCGGAATGTTGCCTCGTACCCACGGCAGTGCGGTGTTCACCCGGGGTGAAACTCAGGCCATCGTTGTTGCCACACTTGGCACCGGACAAGACGAAGCCCGGGTTGATGCACTTGAAGGCGAATACAAAGAACACTTCATGCTGCACTATAATTTTCCGCCGTACTCCGTTGGGGAAGCGGGCCGATTTGGATTTACCTCTCGACGTGAAGTCGGTCATGGTAAGTTAGCGTGGCGGGCCGTTCATCCGCTTTTGCCTGCTAAGGAGGATTTTCCGTACACCATTCGCGTGGTTTCTGAAATCACCGAATCCAACGGTTCCAGCTCAATGGCAACTGTTTGCGGAACGTCTTTGGCGCTGATGGATGCGGGTGTTCCCCTGATCCGTCCGATCGCTGGTATTGCCATGGGTCTGATCAAGGAAGACGACGGCGTTGCCGTGTTGTCTGACATCCTTGGTGATGAAGATCACTTGGGTGATATGGACTTTAAGGTCGCTGGTACGGACCAAGGCATCACGTCTTTGCAGATGGACATCAAGATCACGTCTATTACCGAAGACATCATGAAGGTTGCTTTGGCACAGGCACGGGACGGTCGGTTGCATATCTTGGGTGAGATGGGGAATGCCATTAATTCCTCCCGGGATGACGTCAACAAGCACGCGCCGCGAATCACCACCATGAAGATTAATAAGGACAAGATTCGCGAAGTCATCGGGCCCGGTGGCAAAATGATCCGTGAAATCAGCGAAACAACGGGCGCCAAGATCGACATTGAAGACGATGGTACGGTTAAGGTCGCTGCAGTTGACGAAAGTGCGGCACAAAAAGCTGTTGATTGGATTACCAGCATTACGGCGGAGCCTGAAGTCGGAACGGTTTACACCGGCAAAGTTGTTAAAACCATGGACTTTGGCGCTTTTGTCAATTTCATGGGGCCAAAAGACGGCTTGGTTCACATCAGTGAACTGGCGGCTGAACGCGTTGGTAAAACGACAGACGTGGTCAACGTCGGTGACGAAGTAAAGGTCAAGCTGATCGGCATTGATGATCGTGGCAAAATGAAATTGTCCATGAAAGTCATCGATCAGGAAACTGGTGCTGATATTTAAGTCTAGACCAATTTCTAATTGCTCTTGAAAAAGGGCTGAAATCGTTTGCGGCGGTGTCAGAATTGGCACCGCCGTTTTCATGTCTGACAACATCTTAAAAAAATGGCGAGACGCGGCGCATTCCTTGTGCTAAACCCTTATAAAGGAAGCGGGAACTAAAGTATTGCAGGGTTTCAAAAATGGGTCAGATGAAACATAGTAAGCCGTTGTTTCTTGCGGTTATTGTTAAAAGGGCCTAAATCAGGGTCAGCATGAATTTTACTCAGAAAAACAGCTATTCGTACGAAGACCTCCTTCAATGTGCTCAGGGGCTCTTGTTTGGTCCTGGCAATGCGCAACTGCCGATGCCTCCGATGCTGATGTTTGATCGGATCGTGAGCATTACGTCAGATGGCGGTGCCTATGGCCATGGGCAAATCGTCGCTGAGTTTGACGTCAAGCCAGACCATTGGTTCTTTGAATGTCATTTTAAATCTGATCCGGTCATGCCGGGCTGTCTTGGTTTGGACGCGCTGTGGCAATTGGTCGGATTTTACTTAGGCTGGAGCGAAGCACCAGGACGCGGGCGGGCGCTCGGCGTTGGCGAAGTCAAGTTCACCGGACAGGTCGGGCCTAAGGCAAAATTGATCACCTATTTGATTGATATTAAGCGGGTGGTACGTCGCCAGGTCGCATTGGCTTTTGCCGATGGTACCCTGAAAGTGGATGGAACGCCGGTCTATGAGGCGAAGGGTCTTCGTGTCGGCGTGTTCGAAAACCCTTCAGAGATGTAACGAGGCGAGTATGAGACGGGTTGTCGTTACCGGAATTGGCATTGTTTCCAGCATTGGGAACAACCAAGAAGAAGTTCTCCAGTCCCTTCGCGACGGGCGGTCTGGAATTTCGTTTTCCCAAGAATACAGTGATCTAGGGTTTCGTAGCCATCTTCATGGCGCGCCCAAGGTAGACTTGGACGAGGCTGTCGATCGCAAGCTGCGCCGATTTATGGGCGATGGGGCGGCATATAACTACCTCGCCATGAAAGAGGCAGTCGACGATTCAGGCCTCGCGGAAGACGACATTTCCAATGTCCGGACTGGCATGGTCATGGGCTCTGGCGGGGCTTCAACTTCTAACATCGTTTTAGCGTCGAAAATTCTCGAAGAACGTGGGGCTCGAAAAGTTGGACCATTTATGGTGCCGCGTGCCATGTCGAGCACCAATTCGGCGACGCTATCGACACCGTTCAAGATTAAAGGCATGAGCTATTCAATTTCGTCGGCCTGCGCTACGAGCGCGCACTGCATCGGCAATGCGACGGAAATGATCCAATGGGGCAAGCAAGACGTGATGTTCGCCGGTGGTGGTGAAGAGCTGCATTCGTCGTTGAGTATTTTATTCGATGGCATGGGGGCGCTGTCTTCCAAGTATAATGACACCCCGGAAAAAGCCAGCCGGGCGTTTGATGCCAATCGGGACGGCTTTGTGATATCCGGTGGTGCTGGGGTTGTGGTTCTGGAAGAACTGGAACATGCGCGGGCCCGGGGGGCTAAAATTTATGCAGAAATCCTGGGTTATGGTGCAACATCGGATGGCCACGACATGGTGCAACCGTCGGGCGAAGGTGCCGTGCGTTGTATGAATTTGGCCATGGACGGCGTAGATCAGTCGATCGACTATATTAACACTCACGGGACCAGTACACCGGTTGGCGATACCAAGGAGCTTGAGGTCCTGCGTGAGGTCTTTAGCGACCGCAACCGCATTCCTTATTTCAATTCGACGAAATCCCTGACCGGACATTCGCAAGGTGCTGCCGGCGTTCACGAGACGATTTACACGCTTTTGATGATGCAGAATAATTTCATTTGTGCGTCTGCAAACATCGAAGAATTGGACCCTGCGGCAGAAGATATGCCGATCGCGCGGGAACGCATGGATGACGCGCAAATGAATTGCGTCATGTCTAATAGTTTCGGTTTTGGCGGCACCAATGCCTGCTTGGTCTTTGGGCGTCCGGATGCCTGAAGACCGGTTGCGTGTATTCCTTATTCCTCAAGTTCTGTTGATGCACAGATGACTGATTCAACACAATTAATGGCGGGTAAACGGGGCCTCATTATGGGCGTTGCCAATGATCATTCCATTGCTTGGGGGATCGCCCGTACGTTGCACGAACACGGCGCGGAATTGGCCTTTACGTACCAAGGCCCGGCCCTTGAAAAGCGCGTTCGCCCGTTGGCCGAATCGGTTGGGTCTTCTCATATTTTGCCCTGTGATGTGACGGAAGAAGACAGTGTGAGCGGTGTCTTTAACGCCTTAGAAGGGGCTTGGGGTGGTTTGGACTTTGTCGTTCATGCAGTGGCCTATTCCAACAAAGAGGAACTCAAGGGTCATTACGTTGACACGACGCGGGAAAATTTTCTCCAGACGCTCGATATTTCGTGTTTTTCGTTCACTTCGGTTGCGCAGCATGCGGTTCCTCTGATGAAGAATGGCGGTAGTCTCATTACTCTTACTTTCTCTGGCGCGGAGCGGGTGATGCCCAGCTACAACGTTATGGGCGTGGCCAAAGCGGCGTTGGAGGCAAGTGTGCGCTATCTTGCCGCAGATTTGGGGCCAGACAATATTCGGGTCAATGCGATTTCAGCCGGACCCATGCGGACCTTGGCGGGCAGCGCCATCGATTCTGCGCGAGATGTTCTTAAATGGAATCAAAAATACTCACCGCTTAAGCGTAGTGTCACCCAAGACGACGTCGGCGGTGCCGCACTATATCTGCTGAGCGGATTGTCGGCAGGCGTCACCGGCGAAGTCCATCATGTGGACAGTGGATATAACGTGATTGGCGTGCCGAACCTACTTCTCCGAGATTAAATCAATAATTATTGTAATTTCCGGTATAAACTCCTTTATTCCATAGAAAGTTTATGGGTATATAAGTGTGGCTCACCGGCAATTCGGAAAGAGCATAGACAAGGAGTCGTAGAAGTGCGTCCATATAGTCAAGTTCTAGGGCGGTTACGCGCCATTGGACTTCGTCCGACACGGCAGCGTTTAGCCTTGGCGAAGTTATTGTTTGAGGGGGAGGAGCGGCACGTCACTGCTGAGATTCTCCATTCGGAAGCCGTCGAAGCAGGGATCAAAGTATCATTGGCAACGGTTTATAACACTCTGCATCAGTTCACCACGGTGGGGCTTTTGCACGAAATTGCCGTTGATTCATCTCGGTCATACTTTGATACGAATACTTCTGAGCACCACCATTTTTATAATGAGGAAAGTGGCGACCTAGAGGATATTCCGGGGGACCAAATTCAGATTGCTCAATTGCCGACAGCGCCAGGCGGTTCAAAGATCGAACGCGTGGACATTGTGATTCGACTTTCTCCTCAATAAGTACATTGAATTCAACTGGTTATATGGTAGTTTAGAATGAATAAATTGCCGTTGACATCTGCTGCTTGCTCGACCATATTGAGCCGAAGTTCTTGCGCCTTTTATTAGATTTTCAAATAACCGTTCATGTGAGGGAGAAAAGACATGCCAGCTCTTAAAGGTTCCGATACGGAATCCAACTTGAAGGCCGCGTTCGCCGGCGAATCACAAGCCAATCGCCGTTACCTATATTTTGCCCAAAAGGCTGATATCGAAGGCTACAACGATATTTCCACCGTCTTCCGGTCCACCGCCGAAGGCGAGACCGGCCATGCTCATGGACACTTGGAATACTTGGAAGAAACCGGTGATCCAGCAACGGGTCTGGCCATTGGTACCACGTCCGATAACCTAAAGGCAGCGGTTGCAGGTGAAACCCACGAGTACACTGATATGTACCCTGGAATGGCGAAGACCGCTCGCGACGAAGGTTTTGACGAAATCGCTGATTGGTTTGAAACTCTGGCTAAGGCGGAAAAGTCCCATGCTGGTCGTTTCCAAAAGGCTCTCGACACCATGGACTGATTTTCGGCCCATGTTGAAAGATTTTAGGGGGGCATAGCGCCCCCCTTTTCGTTAATACCCAATTAAATAGAACCATTCTAAGGTTGGAGACTAAGATGCGCGAAGGCAGTTTGGAGGCTCCCACACGCCACCCGATTCCCTGGCAAACAGAAGAATTTTTTGATCCATCGAAGCTTGATGAAGAACTTCGCCGCGTCTTTGATATCTGTCACGGGTGTCGGCGGTGTTTTAACCTTTGCGACAGCTTCCCTCGTTTGTTTGACCTCATTGATGAATCAGAAACGGGGGAATTAGATTCTGTTAAAAGCCAGAATTTTAAGCCCGTCGTTGATGCTTGCACCCTTTGCGACATGTGCTTTTTGACGAAATGCCCTTACGTGCCGCCCCACGAATTCAATTTGGATTTCCCACATCTGATGCTCCGCTACCGGGCAATGGAGGCCAGACAAGGAAGGGTTGGATTTGTCGAGCGGCAATTGACCAAGACGGATCGTAACGGCCGACTTGCTGGGGCAGTAGCACCTCTGGTCAACTGGGCAGGAAAGTGTGGAAATTCGTTGACCCGCCCTCTCATGGAAGCGGGCCTTGGCATTCACAAAGAAGCAGCCCTGCCTGAATTTCAGGGCGAGACCTTTGTTAAGCGTGCCGCCAAACCATTGGAAATAAATCGCAGCGCACCCGGGTTTGGCCGCAAGGCAGTGCTTTATGCGACCTGCTTTGGTAATTACAACAGCCCTGAGATTGGTGTGGCGGCGCGGGAGGTGCTCGCAAAAAACGGCGTTGAGACTGAAGTCGTCTATCCCGGATGTTGCGGTATGCCTCAACTGGAACAAGGCGACATTGCGGGCGTGGCCGACAACGCACGCCAAGTTGCAGCAGAGCTAACCCCTTGGATTAAAAAGGGTTATGACATTATCTCGCTGGTGCCGTCCTGCACCTTAATGCTGAAATTTGAGTGGCCCCTGATCGTTCCCAACGATGAAGCCCTGACCGAGCTCAGCCAAGCAACGTTTGATGTCAGCGAATATATCATCGACATTTCTAAGAACGAGGGACTTGCCGACGGGCTTTCAGCGCTTAAGGGCGGTGTCGCAGTTCATATTGCCTGTCATGCCCGGGCTCAGAACATGGGCCAGAAAGCGGCGGAACTTTTACGCCTGCTGCCGGATACTGAGATTAATGTGATCGAGAGATGTTCTGGCCATGGCGGGTCCTGGGGAATCATGAAAGACAATTTTGAGGTCGCCCTGAAAGTTGGAAAGCCAGTTGCCAGGCAGGCGGCAGCTAAGGACCCGAGTTTCGTAGTGTCCGAATGCCCGCTTGCCCGGGATCACATTATTCAGGGCATGGAGGGTTTGGCTGAAGACGGGGCAGAGGTAAAAGTCGATACTACCAAACACCCCATCGAACTTATTGCCAAAGCCTACGGCCTAACTTCTGGAGAATAGACGATGGCAAAGCGCCAACTGACCCGAGCCGATATCATGCCGATGGAGGCCTATATCCCGGAACGCAAAGAACGTCGTCGCGCGCTGACTGAGCGCAAGCGAGATCGGCGGATTGCCGTTGGCCCTGACGTCACCTTCTATTTTGAAAACTACGACACCATGTGGCATCAAGTGCATGAGATGTTGTACATCGAAAAGGGTGGAGAAGATCAGATTAAAGACGAGCTAATGGCCTATAACCCTTTGATTCCACAGGGAAATGAACTTGTCGCAACGATGATGTTTGAAATAGATGACCCGGATCGACGCAACCGGGAATTAGGCCGATTGGGTGGCGTTGAAGATACCATCACAATTCGAATTGGCGGCGACGTTGTGACGGCGGTATCCGAAACCGAGGTAGAACGGACGACGGATGCAGGAAAGACTTCATCAATCCATTTCTTACATTTTCCGTTCACCGCAGCCCAAATCAAACAATTCCGTGATCCGGAAACAGAAGTCATTTTGTCAATTGGCCACACCCACTATGGTCACATGGCGGTGATTTCTGGCACGGCACGCACGACCTTGGCAGATGATTTCGAATAATCAGCTATTTTAAAATTTCGTTGCGGTGAACACCCCAAAATTCAACCCGCCGCAGCCATCCTTTAAAGCCGTCAATTTCCACTCGGCACCAGCCATCGGCGCCTGGGCAGGATACAAGTTTTCCAATGACCATGGCTTCTATTCGGGCGAGTGACGGGCTTTTGGCGTCGGCTTTGGTGCGAAGGGTACGGACGCTGCCAGGGTTTCCGGTCACAATTATTGTCCGTTTGCCGGCCACCATGCTTTGGTGAATCCAGCCCTGGGTCCCTTGCCAGTCGCGAATTTTTCGCCACGTCTTGTATTCGGCGATGATCTCTACCGGCAAGTTTTGGCGTCTAAATATCCATTCGATCGGGTGCCGCACGTCAGGCCCAGTACGCAGATTGACCTCATTTGCCCGCAAGCTAACGAACCGAGGGAGGGGTAGACCTGTACCTTCGGGCGCTGCCAAGGTGGGCCCGGGTTTCGCCACCCCAAAGCCAGCACTTAGAAGCAAAATCGCCAAAAATTTGACCAAAAAATATTTCATACGCAGGGTCCGAAGCGACAGTTCACGGTTGAAGACTACCTTTATCCCAGGACTTGCCCATGGGCAACGGCGAAGAGGGAATGTATTACATTCGCCATGGGGCGTTGGTCGCCCTCGCCACAGGGCGCTGGACAAAATCCCGCCATATTGGTAATTCACGGGCGGTGTTTTTGCACCAGCCGATGATATTGGCCTACCGAAGAGGATGTGAATGGCCCACCGAAAACCCTTGGTCGTCGTGACGCGAAAGCTGCCAGACGGGATCGAAACCCGGATGATGGAGCTGTTCGACGTTCGCCTGAATTTGGACGACAAACCGATGACCCAGGATCAACTGATCGAAGCGGTCAAAGAAGCTGATGTTTTGGTGCCGACCCTCAATGATGTCATCGACGCTGATGTCTTAAGCCATGCTGGTGAAAACCTTGGTTTAGTTGCGAATTACGGCACCGGGGTCGATCACATTGATTTGCCGATGGCCAAGGAAAAGGGCGTGTTCGTTTCCAATACGCCGGATGTCCTTACCGAAGATACAGCCGACATGACCATGGCGCTGATCCTTGCTGTACCGCGGCGTTTATCGGAAGCCGAGCGCCTTGTTCGCGCGGGCAAATGGACCGGCTGGACCCCAACCTTGATGCAAGGCCACCGCATCTATGGCAAGCGACTGGGTATTGTCGGCATGGGTCGGATTGGCCAAGCCGTCGCCCGTCGCGCACGTGGCTTCGGTCTTTCAGTCCATTATCACAATCGCAATCCTGTACATCCCGAGATCGAGGAAGAACTAGAAGCCACCTATTGGGAGAGCCTGGACCAGATGCTGGCTCGAATGGATATCATTTCTCTCAATTGCCCGCATACGCCGGCGACATATCATCTAATGTCGGCTCGGCGGCTAAAATTGCTCCAGTCACACGCTTATGTCGTTAATACATCTAGAGGCGAAGTCATTAACGAAAACGCCCTGACCAACATGCTGCGTGCTGGGGAACTAGCGGGTGCTGGTCTGGATGTTTATGAAAACGAGCCCGAAATTAACGAAAAACTTTTGGAACTGGAAAATGTCGTCCTGTTGCCGCATATGAGTTCCGCCACCATTGAGGGGCGCATGGCCATGGGCGAACGGGTTCTGATCAACATTAAGAATTATATCGACGGCCACAGCCCGCCTGATCGGGTTCTGGTGGATAGCTTTTAGCGATACACTCGGCTGCCGGGCTTCTCGTATACGCTCGTTCGAGGAAACTTCATGCGCGCGATAACAGCGTCTCTTCATGTTCTTGAAATTCCCTTTACCGATCCGCTGCGGGCATTCCGGCCGTTTGCCGACGACCCCGTCGTGGCATTTTTCGACAGTGCGACCGAAGCCGGGGGCCAGGGCCGATATAGCTATATCGCGATTGATCCCTTTCGGGTTTTGCGAACGGAACTTTTAGAGAACACCAACCCGTTCGATGCCTTGGACGTAGAATTATCGAAATACAATCTCCCTCGCCATCCAAACTTGCCCCCCTTTCAAACGGGTGCCGCCGGCGTTTTGAGTTATGAGGCCGGTCGCCACCTGGAAAAATTGCCTGCACCCAAATCCCAAGGGCAGGATTTTCCGGAGATGGTCATTGGTCTCTATGACACTGTCGCCGCGTTTGACATGAAAGAGCAGAAGGCGTGGGTGTTGGCCAGTGACGTTGCTGACGGTGACGTTAATTTGCCAAAAAGATTACCGCCAGAAACTCGGGCCAAACACATGGCGCAAAAAATTGCTACCGCGCCTGAATTGAATGACCCAGATTGGGCATCGTCAGGAAGCTGGCAACCTGAAGTTGGCCGCGAAGACTACGAAGCGGCCCTTGGCCAAGTGATAGAGTACATTCACGCGGGCGATATTTTTCAGGCCAATCTGACCCAACGTTTTTTAGGAACCCTGCCAGAAAATCTTACGGCTTTTATGTTGTATCAGCGTCTTCGCGATTTGAGCCCAGCGCCGTTCGCAGCCTACCTATCTTGTGGTCCGGATGAAGCCGTATTGTCTGCATCGCCCGAACTGTTTTTGTCGCTTGATGATGCGGGTCAAGTTGCCACACGACCGATCAAAGGAACCCGCCCCCGGGGTGCGACCGAAGCCGAAGATGCGGTTCTTAAGGGTGTGCTGCAAAACAGCGAAAAAGACCGCGCGGAAAATTTAATGATCGTTGATCTGTTGAGAAATGATCTTTCTCGGGTTTGTGACGTGGGCTCTGTTCGTGTTGGCCATCTCTATAGCCTGGAAACTTTTGCGACGGTGCATCATTTGGTTTCTGAAATTAAGGGCCGATTACAGGTTGGGCTCGGACCTGTTGATTTATTACGCGCAACTTTCCCAGGTGGATCAATCACTGGCGCGCCAAAAATCCGCGCCATGGAAATTATCAACGAATTGGAACCAGCCCACCGTGGCCCCTATTGCGGCACAATTGTTCGAATAGGCTTCGATGGCTCCATGGACTCCAGCATCGTAATCCGCACCTTGACGGTAAAAGACAATACCGTCGTTGCCCAGGCAGGCGGTGGCGTCGTTGCGGATTCCAGCCCGGCGGCAGAGTATGAAGAATCCTTGACGAAGGTCGCGCCTTTATTGCGGGCGCTTGATCCTTTGGCCCGGCCATGAAGGTCTATCTGAACGGCACATTGGTGGACCGGGACGACGCTCGCATTGACCCCATGGACCGAGGGCTACTTTTGGCAGATGGCCTGTTTGAAACCATCCGAATAGAAGACGGTGACCCGACCCGCTTGGATCGTCATCTTCATCGGCTCAACCATGGGTGCGACGTGTTGGGGATGAACTTCCCCCAAGCTTTAAAGCCAGCCATAGCCGAAACCATCTCGGCGAACAAAGTAGCTAACGGTGTCCTCCGTCTGACCGTGACTCGAGGCCCCGGACCTCGGGGTGTGTTGCCACCGAAAGAGGCTAAGCAAACGGTGATGATTTCAGTGACGCCAAGCGATATTCGCACAGCCGAGCCAGTGAAAGCCATAATTGCCCAAATCACCCGGCGGAACGAATTATCGCCTCTCGCCCAATGCAAAAGTTTGAACTATCTAGATAACATCGTCGCGCGGCGAGAAGCGGCTGACCGTGGAACGGACGAAGCCTTGTTGCTGAACACGGTGGGGAGCTTAGCCGAAGCAACGGCGGCAAATTTGTTTGTGGTGATTGACGGTACGCTGCTAACGCCGCCGACTTCAGATGGTGCATTGCCAGGGGTCATGCGGGAAGAAATATTACCCGATGCTGAGGAACGGACCCTGGGACCCGATGATTTGGCCCGTGCAAGTGAGGCGTTTCTGACAAATAGTCTTGGTGTGCGGCCGCTGGTAACTGTTGATGGCAATCCTATTGGTGATGGTCTGCCAGGACCGGTGACGAAAAAATATTTAAATAAATAAAATCGAGCCGTCCTTGGACGCGTCATTTAGGAAGGTCACCACGCCGCCCTCTTCAAACGGCACGTCGTCTCTAAGGTCTGCTCGGGTTAGACCTTCTGCGCGCAAGCCCATTTCGCAGACCATAAACTTAACACCCATGTCCACGCAGGCGCTCAAAAGTTCTTCAAACGCGCCGACGCCGAGACCCTTAAATTGATCGTCCCGCGCACCACCATTTCCCCCTCCACCTTGGTTGCTCAATTCCATTTCACGCCACGGATACGCTCCCCTTTCGTCTTTTTTAAGCAGCGCGTGGCAGGCACCCATGGTGAAAAACAATGTTGTCTCTCGGTTGCTGGCCTGTGCTCCACTGGCCATGACCAAGGCGTAATGGACCTTGTCGAATTCGCCTGAAAACACGACCAAGGAAAGTTTATCAGGCCCGAGTTTAGTGCTCATGGATTGATAAATCCGTGATTGAAGGAGCCTCGCCACAAAGCGGGCAGCCGGGGTCTGGGCGCACTTTGATTTTCCGGAACGTGGTGCCCAAGCCTTCGTAAATCACCAACGACCCCGACAGGCTATCGCCAATGTGCAGAATTTCTTTGATCACTTCTGTCGCCTGCAGGGACCCGACCATGCCACAAAGCGCGCCGAGCACACCGGCTTCGGCACAGGTCGGAATTTGCCCGTCCGGCGGTGGCTCGCGGTAGAGACAGCGGTAACAAGGATGCGCGCCGTCTTCATGGGCCTTAAACGTGGAGACCTGTCCATCAAAGCGCAAAATAGCGGCCGAGACCAAGGGCCGCTTGGCAAAATAGCAGGCGTCGTTGATCAAAAACCGAGTGGCAAAATTATCCGTGCCATCGGCGACGATATCATAAGCGCTGATCAATTCCATGGCGTTCGCAGTGGTCAATCGTTCGGTGTGACGGACCAAGGTCACTTCAGGATTGATGGCGGCGAGAGTCTCGGCAGCGCTGTCTACTTTGGGCCGTCCGACCGAAGGCGTGGTGTGAACAATTTGCCGCTGCAAGTTACTGAGATCAACCGCGTCGTCATCAACCAAGCCAATGGTGCCAACACCAGCGGCGGCAAGATATAGCAATAAAGGTGAGCCCAAGCCGCCGGCACCAACGACCAAGACCTTCGCCGCCATAAGCTGTGCTTGGCCTTCGCCACCAACTTCTGGAAGCAAGATGTGACGGGCATAGCGTTGAATTTGGGCTTCGTTGAAGTCCATCACTCCAGGCCTAGGCCCTCGAACAAAGGCGTCGACAAATAGCGCTCGGCAAATGACGGCAGAATAACGACGATCATTTTCCCAGCCATGTCGTCCCGTTCACCCAATTCCAGGGCTGCCGCGAGTGCCGCACCTGATGAAATGCCAACCGGCAATCCTTCCAACAGCGCAACCTTTCGGGCCATCGCAAAAGCGGTTTCATTGCCGATCTTGAGAATTTCATCGATCAGGTCGGTTTCCATATTCCCTGGGATAAAACCCGCGCCTATGCCCTGAATTTTATGAGGGCCAGGGACACCACCAGAAAGGATCGGGCTGTCTTCTGGTTCAATAGCAATCATCTTCAGTTCCGGCTTCCGTTCTTTTAGGACCGAACCGGTGCCGGTAAATGTCCCCCCCGTACCAACGCCGCTGACAATCGCATCAACTTTACCGTCCGAATCCCGCCAAATCTCTTCGGCCGTAGTTTGGCGGTGAATTTCTGGGTTGGCGGGATTATTAAATTGTTGCGGCATGATTGAATTTGGCGTGGCTTTCAAAATCTCCTCCGCCTTTTCAATTGCGCCGCGCATGCCTTTGGCGGCAGGTGTCAATTCAATTTTTGCACCGAGCAAGAGCAGCATTTTCCGGCGCTCCATAGACATGCTTTCCGGCATGGTTAGGATCAAATTATAGCCCTTGGCGGCACAGACGAAGGCCAGGGCAATGCCTGTATTGCCAGATGTGGGCTCGACGATGGTTGCGTTGGGGCCCAATTCACCGCGTGTTTCAGCGGCCTCAATCATGGCCAAACCGATGCGATCTTTGACCGAGGAAAGTGGATTAAAGAATTCACATTTTGCAACGATGTCTGCTTTCGAGCCCGCATCCTCCATCAGTCGGCTAAGACGGATTAACGGGGTTGCCCCAATCGTTTCCGTGATATCGCCATAAATGCGACCTCTAAATTCTCCATTAGCGCCGTCGTTCGAAGCCATTGTTAGAAACCCTTCGTTCTATTAAATGATGAAATCAAGATTGCGTTGGCCCTCGCTCACAACGCCCTCGTCCTTAGCGCGGGTACAAAGATCGTCGATGCTCAAATTTTCCAGACGTGCCGTCATTTCGACCTGAAGTTCTAACCATAAGGGTTGGACAACCTTCCGGCCCAAATCTGATTCAAGCAACTCGTCGTCCTTGTTCTCATTTTTTTCCATCACCTGGACCACGCGAACGATATCGGCAACGGAAATTCGGCGGCGTTCGCGGGCGAGCCGATACCCGCCTCGCGGGCCACGGACACCGACTAAAATATTATCCCGCACCAAATGCTGTAGAGCTTGTTCCAAATAGCGCCGGGGAATGCCTTGGCGTTTGGTAATCTGATGGCTTTGGACCGGTTCACTCGCTGAATGATAGGCGATATCCAGCACAGCCTCGATCGCAAACAACATTTTTTTCGACAGTCGTAGCATAACCTAAATCACTCTCCCCAGAATTTCTTATCCAGTTGACCCGAAGCCGCCATCGCCTCGTACTGAGGCAGGCAAAGTTTTTGTTTCGGACCAAGCCACGGTTTCGATAGCGGCAACGACCATTTGCGCGATCCGCATGCCGCGGTCAACGTGGAACGTCTCGTTACCGAAGTTCACCAATATAACGCCAATTTCACCCCTGTAATCGGCGTCAATTGTGCCGGGACTGTTTAGAACAGTAACCCCATGTTTTGCTGCCAATCCGGACCGGGGCCGGACTTGCGCCTCGAATCCTTGTGGTAGGGCGATGGCGATACCAGATGGAATCACCGCGCGCGCGCCGGGCTCCAACGAAATCGGATCGTCCACAGCGGCAATCAAATCCATGCCCGCACTTAAGGCGGTGGCATAGCTTGGAAGGTCTAAATCATTCCCATGCGGCATGCGCTGCAGTGGCACTTTTAGAGGGGTCGCCGTCATGCCAACTTTTCCATTGCATCTGCAATATGCCCGGCCAGTTTATCTGCGGCGGCCTGTTTGCCGAGGCGGGGCCAATCCTCGACGCCCTCGCTTGTGACCAAATGCAGCGTGTTATCGTCTCCGCCAAAGGTCCCTGTCGCTGGCGATACGTCGTTGGCCAGAATCCAATCACATTTTTTCTTTGTGCGCTTGGCGATGGCGTTCTCGACGACTTGTTCAGTTTCAGCGGCAAATCCAATAAGCAGCCGAGGGCGCTGTTTTGATTGCCCGAGGCTTGCCAAAATATCTGGATTTTCAGTCAAATCCAGGGTCGGCGTCGTGTTCTTGCCGTCTTTTTTAATTTTGTTTTTTGCCGCCTCACCAACCCGCCAGTCACCTACTGCAGCAGCACATACGGCCACATCCACGGGCAAGGCTGCCTCACACGCTTCCAACATTTGGCGTGCGGTTTCAATGTGAGTTACGCGTACGCCCATGGGATCAGGCAGTTGGGTCGGCCCTGTCACCAGCGATGTATCCGCACCCAAATTTGACAGCGCTCGCGCAATCGCATGGCCTTGTTTGCCGGAAGACCGGTTGGCGATGTAGCGGACGGGATCAATAGGCTCGAACGTTGGGCCGCTGGTAACCAGGGCACTTAGGCCGGCCAAGCGGCCTTGACCCTTGGGAGTTCCTTCCAAATAAGAAACAATCGCCGTGACAATATCAGGCGGGTCCGCCAATCGGCCTTCACCGGCTTCGTTGCTTTCGGCCATTTCGCCGAAGCCGGGGCCGATGCGAATGATGCCACGCGCTTCCAGGGTCGCCACATTGGCCCGCGTCGCCGGATGCTCCCACATGCGGGGGTTCATGGCGGGGGCCACAAGGACCGGCTTATCGGTCGCCAATAATGCGGTGGTTGCTAGGTCATCAGCCAGACCATGGGCCATCTTTGCTAAAATATCCGCACTTGCGGGGGCGACAACAACCAGATCGGCTTCCCGAGACAAGCGGATATGGCCGATTTCGTTTTCGTCGTTTAAAGAGAACAGATCATCGAAAACTCTATCGCCACTGATCGCGGCGAGGGACAAAGGCGTTACGAACTGGCTGCCACCCTTGGTCAGGATGCAGCGCACGGCAATGCCGCGTTCACGTAAGCGCCGGATAACCTCCAGACACTTATAGGCCGCGATGCCGCCCGAAACGATAAATAAAATTCGTTTTCCACTTAACAAAGGGAGTTCCATTTAATCTACGCAAATAGAATGTAGAAACTAACGATTGTTGGAGTGCATTGCAAGTACAAGAGAATTTCTTGTCTAGTGTGGTGGAACTGGATTTCGCCGTACTAGGTTAAGACGAAAAGCAACGCTGCTAAAAAACCAGCAATCACCCAGAGTGGCAGGGGCGTGCCCGGCCCTTTGCGTCCGGCCATGGCACGAACTGTATCGGGGTGAAGTTTCAGGCCGCCTTGTGTGACTTGGATAACGCTTTTCTCCAAGCCTTCGATGATGGTGGGCAGTCGACGGAGGGTGCTGGTGGCTTCATCGAAAGCCTCGGCCACTAGATTTTCGGGTGCGAGGGTCTTGGCCATCCATTCCTCGACTAAGGGTCGGATCAGAAGCCACATGTTTGCATCTGGGCACAAACGACGCGCAGTACCTTCGGCGACCAGCATGGTTTTTTGTAGCAAAAGCAGTTGCGGCTGGGCTTCCATTTGAAACGTTTCGGTAATGCCGAATAATTGTCCCAAAAGTCGAGCGATTGAAATCTCGTTTTGTGGGCGATCCAAGATGGGCTCAGCAATGGATCGACACGCTTGGGTGAATAAATCAACAGATTGATCGGCAGGGACCCAGCCAGCATCGAAGTGAACCCGTGCCGCCCGCGCATAATCACGGGTGAGGAATCCTAGCAACATCTCGCCTAGAAACCGCCGGGTGCGTCGGTCCATGCGGCCCATGATGCCGAAGTCGACGGCGGCGATATTGCCATTATCATCGACGAATAAATTTCCGGGATGCAGGTCTGCATGGAAGAAGCCATCACGGAAGACTTGCATGAAAAAGGCTCGGGAGGCTTTTCGAACGACGTCTTCCGGGTCTAACCCTGCTTTTAGGACGGCGTCCCGGTCATCCATGGGGATGCCCCCCATGCGCTCGGTGGTCAGCACCCGACGACCGGTGAGGGTCCAATCCACGGCGGGGACATTAAAAGACTCATCGTCTTTAAAATTCTCCCCCAGTTCTGCGGCCGCAGCCGCTTCAAACCGCAGGTCCATTTCCATAGCCACCGTGTCGGCCACGGTCTTTATAGACTCGATTGGTTTCAAGCGGCGCAAATCGGGCCGGGTTTTCTCAATCAGCCCCGCAACCCACGTGAAGAGGTCAAGATCGGCCTGAAACGCGCTTTCGATTTCAGGGCGTAGAACTTTGACGGCGACGTCGCGGCCATCAGTGGTAACCGCAAAATGAACTTGGGCGATGGAAGCGGCGGCGATGGCTTTGTCATCAAATTTGGAAAACAACGCGTCCACGGGTTTGCCGAATTCCGCTTCGATCGCGGCGCGGGCTTCGGCGCCACTGAAAGGCGGCAGGCTGTCCTGAAGATCAGACAGATCACCCGTTAGTTCTTCGCCCAGTAGATCTGAACGGGTCGAAAGGGCTTGGCCCAGTTTGATAAAGCTAGGCCCGGCCTCCTGTAGTGCCTTGGCAAGGCGCTGACCCGGGCGGCCTTTGACGCGTTTTCTGGATATGAGCCGGGCCGCCGTGACGACGGCGGGGGCAACCTCTAACTTCTCCAGCAAAAACAAAGCGTCATGGCGGGCGAGTATTCGAGCGATCTTCAGCAGGCGTCGTGCGTTCCGAAAGTTTGACGCCATCGTATCAGATCCGCCACGCCGAATGGATGGCGACAATGCCGCCAGAGAGGTTGCGGTATTTGACCTGATCCAGGCCCGCGTCCGTGATCATCTCAGCAAACGTATCCTGGTCGGGAAAGCGGCGGATGCTTTCGGCTAAATATTGGTAGGCTTCGGCATCGCCCGCGACCCACTTTCCAAGTGCAGGCAGCATCTGAAACGAATAGGTATCATAAATTTTATCCAGCACCGGCCATGCGACCCGACTGAATTCCAGGCACATAAACCGTCCGCCGGGTTTTAAGACGCGTCGGGCTTCGCTTAGGGCGTTCTCTATATGCGTGACGTTACGGATGCAGAAAGCGATGGTGAAGGCATCGACGGAGCTGTCCTCGACCGGTAGTTTCTCGGCATCGCCACAAGTCCAACTGATGCCGTCCAAGATGCCCTTATCAATCGCGCGGTCTCGGCCACAGGCGAGCATCTCTTTATTAATGTCGACAACCCGGACACTGCTGCCACCTCGTCCCAAAAATCCGAACGCAATATCACCGGTGCCGCCGCCGACATCCAGAAGCGTCATGCCAGAGCGCGGTGCCAGCCAATCCAGGAACGCCGACTTCCACAACCGATGGGCACCTAGGCTCATCAGGTCGTTCATGATGTCATACTTAGGCGCGACACTGTCAAAGACGCCCCGGACCAGAGATTCTTTTTCATCTTCTGCGACGGAGCGGAAGCCGAAATGGGTCGTGCCAGGCTCGTCCGAAATTTTTTCTGAATTCGACATGGCCGAACCATAGCCTAACCCGTCCGGACACGCTAGATTATACCATGCCTGAATTACCTGAAGTCGAAACTGTTCGTAGAGGCTTGGCCCCTGTTCTTGAAGGCCAGCGGTTCACCCGCGTTCTGCAGCGTCGCCCGGATTTACGATTTCCATTTCCTGAAAACTTTCCCGAACGCTTGAGGGGCCGCAAGATAACGTCTGTCGATCGACGGGCGAAATATCTGCTGGTGCGCTTGGATGATGGGCAGGTATTGATCGGGCATTTGGGCATGTCGGGCCGGATGACGATTTTCAAGGCAGGCGATGTCCTTCCCGAGCCTGGCCCCCACGATCATGTGGTATTTGAAACAGATGGCGGGACGACGGTGGTCTTTACCGATCCGCGCCGGTTTGGGTTTATGGATTTGGTCCGGCCCGGGGAACTCGACAGCCATAAAATGTTGGCCAAGCTTGGACCGGAACCTTTGTCCAATGCTTTCAACGGCCCTGCATTGGCGGCAGCACTTAAGGGCCGCAACACGCCGATCAAGGCCGCCCTATTGGATCAGCGGGTGGTCGCAGGGCTCGGTAATATATATGTCTCAGAAGCCCTGTTTCGGTCGGGTCTTTCGCCGCGTCGCAAAGCTCGGACAGTACAAGGCGGTCGGGCCGAGAAATTAGCAGGCAGGGTCCGCGATGTGCTTTTGGAAGCCATTGAAGCAGGCGGTTCATCCTTGCGCGATCATCGTCAGACCTCTGGCGAGTTGGGTTACTTTCAGCACAGCTTTGCCGTCTATGGCCGGGCCGGGCAGGCGTGTCCCGGCTGCGACTGCGATATGGCGAAAACAGGCGGTATAAAACAAATCGTTCAATCCGGCCGATCCACTTTTTATTGTGCGCAGCGGCAGCGGTGATGGTATAGCGAAAGAGATGACAGTTCGACTCCACACAATTTTTTTACTGGTGATCGCGTTGGCGGTGGCGGTGCCGACACATTCTAATGGCGCGGAGCAGGCTCAAGACTTTTTCTCGGGCGTTGAGGATTTGCCGCTGGCACCGGGATTGGATGAAGTTCGTGATGCCGGCATGATCTATGACACGCCCGCCGGACGGATCGTTCACGCTACGGCTAAAGGTGCGAGCCAACCAGGGGATGTAATCGGATTTTACCGGGCGACCCTACCGCAATTAGGCTGGCAGATCGTCGGCGCAACTCGGTTTCAGCGCGAGACCGAAATTCTTGAGCTCAAGGTCACGCGCATTGCAGGCGGCGTTAAACTCGCTGTTACGTTAACTCCAGTTGAACGATAGGCGGCACCGCATGGCATATAAAAATATCATCCTGAAAAAAGAAGGAACCGGTGTAGGGCTCATCCAGCTAAACCGTCCTGAAGCTTTGAACGCGTTAAACGCTGCTTTAATTGAAGAGTTAAGCCAGGCGTTAGATGACCTGGAAGCTGACAAAGATATCGGCGCAATTGTAATAACCGGCAATGAAAAAGCGTTTGCCGCTGGGGCAGATATTAAAGAAATGCAATCCAATTCGTTCATGGATGTCTATCAGGCTGACTTTATCACCAGGGACTGGGAACGGATCGATCAATGCCGCAAGCCGGTGATCGCGGCGGTGGCGGGCTATGCCCTTGGGGGCGGTGCCGAAATCGCCATGATGTGCGATATGATCATTGCTGCTGACACGGCTAAATTTGGTCAGCCGGAAATTTCCATTGGCACCTTGCCGGGGGCTGGTGGCACTCAACGACTCACCCGGGCTGTGGGGAAATCCAAGGCTATGGAAATGTGTCTGACGGGCCGTTTGATGGAGGCAGAAGAAGCCGAACGCTCGGGTTTGGTTGCCAGAATAGTACCTGCTGACAAACTGCTGGATGATGCATTGTCGGTGGCCGAAAAAATCTCAAACATGTCCCGTCCTATGGCCATGATGACGAAAGAAGCTGTGAAGCGGGCGTTCGAAACATCGCTGGCTGAGGGAATTAAATTTGAGCGCAGAATGTTCCATGCATCGTTCGCCACCGAAGATCAAAAGGAAGGAATGGCAGCCTTCATTGAGAAGCGGTCGCCCAAGTTCTCCGGCAAGTAGGAAAGTGCGAGTCTCATATAGCTTTGACGGGGCTTGACGGGGCCTAGCACGGGTTATATAAGCCAGCCTTCGAATTCAAAAATTTAGATAGAGAGTAAACGATGGCGCATCACGCATCGGCAAAAAAACGTATTCGGCAAACCCTGAAGCGTACAGAAGTTAATAACACGCGCAGAGGCCGCATCCGGTCCTTCATCCGGAAAGTAGAAGAAGCAATTGAGTCTGGCGATCAGGCTCAAGCACAGACCGCATTTCGTGAAATGCAGCCCGAACTTATGCGCGGTGCCCAGAAAGGCATCCTCCATCGCAACACGGCGTCGCGGAAACTTTCCAGATTGTCCGTAAGAATCAAGGCGATGGCAGCCTAACTGAAATTAAGCCTTCAAGTCGGGCCGTTTCCTTAACAGGGGACGGCCTTTTTTTGTGTCTGATCTCTAATGTGCGGGGGACTCTACCCGCCGTTTTTTGTCAAGAAATTTATTTTTGTTTTTCCCATTTGGAGTCTGTTGCAACCATCATCAGGGCTCGTTAGATTGGCTTTAGGGAGCTTCATGGCACGGGGATAAATTTCTGCATAAAACAATAGAAAAAAAGCGGTCGTAATAAAGTTAAGACGACTAAGCTATTCCCTTTATTGTTGTGTCCCAGAATTATCTAATTGTTCGAATTAGCCTATTAAAGCGACGAAGTTTTTTTTATTTTTTTGGCAATATTTTAGAGTTGGCGTGGGTTGTGGTGTGATCCAGACGGTGGGTCTGGTTTCGGTTACGATAGACGAACAGTAAAAAAATTAAGGACCGGCTTATTAAGCACGGTTCAAGATTAAAAAAAGCGGGGGACCGGGTTGCCTAATGGGGGCTCACTTAAAAAATGAATGATGGAATGACCGACGGTCTTATTCAGGAAACTTGGCTAAGGGTTTGTGACAATCTCCGCGCGGAAGTTGGGGAAACGTCGTATAAAAGCTGGTTGAAGCCGATGGCTGTGCGCGAAGTGCGCGATGGCAAAGTTCGGATTTCTGTGCCAACCCGATTCATGCGGGATTGGGTTATGGCGCATTATGCGGAACGTTTGGAAAATCTATGGTGCGGTGAAATGCCTGAGGTGAATTCGGTTGATGTGTTTGTGCAACCGGAACGTACGACGGGTTCTCCCACTTCAAAAAAGGTTGAGGCAGCACCAAAACCAGCCCCGGAAGAAAAGTCCAATAACAAGCGCTACGATTCCTACCGCAATGAAATTAGTGCGCCGCTGGATCCGAGGTTTACGTTCGATCAATTTGTTGTTGGTAAGCCGAACGAATTTGCCCATGCCGCTGCCCAGCGCGTAGCGGAGGCAACACGGCTTCAATTTAATCCTTTATTTCTGTATGGCGGTGTCGGCCTGGGCAAAACTCATTTGATGCACGCCATCGCTTGGCATATCCGCAAAGCGGACCCATCGCGTACAGTGATGTATCTATCGGCGGAAAAATTTATGTACCGGTTTATCCGGGCGTTGCGCGAACAAAATACCGTGGACTTCAAAGAGCAGTTCCGCTCTGTCGACGTGTTAATGATTGACGATGTTCAGTTTATCAGTGGCAAAGAATCAACCCAGGAAGAATTCTTCCACACCTTTAACGCCCTGGTTGATCAAGGACGCCAAATTGTAATTTCTGCCGACAAGTCGCCGTCCGAGATGGAGGGTATGGAAGAACGCCTGAAATCGCGTTTGAACTGTGGCTTGGTTGCGGACATTCACGCGACGACTTATGAACTCCGGCTCGGCATCTTGTTGTCTAAGTCTGAGCAAGCCGGGATTGAGGTGCCGCGAAAAGTGACCGAATTCCTCGCCCATAAAATTACCGCCAATGTGCGCGAGCTTGAAGGTGCCCTCAACCGGGTCATCGCGCATGCGCAGCTGGTAGGTCGAGAAATCACCTTGGAGACGGCCCAAGAGGTCCTGCATGATTTATTGCGTGCGAACGACCGCCGGGTGACCATCGAAGAAATTCAGAAACGGGTGGCGTCGCATTTCAATATTCGGATGTCCGACATGCATTCCGCGCGTCGAGCACGGTCGGTCGCGCGACCGAGACAGGTCGCCATGTATCTGGCGAAGCAACTGACGTCGCGGTCATTGCCGGAAATCGGACGCAAGTTTGGCGGTCGTGATCATACAACTGTCATGCACGCGGTTCGCAAGGTCGATGAGCTCCGCGAATCGGATGCTGGGTTCGCCGAAGATGTGGAGCTTTTAAGGCGGATGTTGGAGGGTTGAAGCCCTAAAACACCCGAGCCATCACCAGAACCGGCACCTAATTGGAGACTATGTCCTCTAATCCCGTAATTAGGGCTAGAAGTAGGCTATTTCCTGTCGAAAACGCTTCTGATTCCAAGGACATTTGTTATAATACTTCTCTCCTCGTGTGGTCATTTTTGACCGCTGCATCACCTTTAGTATGGCTCGGGTGAATGGGGGTAAAAAGGGGGCGGGCCATGCAAGTGACGGTACAGACAAAAACAACTGATCGATTATAAAATATTGCCATGAAATTGACCATCGAACGAGCGGCCCTCCTGCGGTCGCTGGGGCATGTGCAGAGCGTTGTTGAGCGCCGCACAACGATCCCAATTCTCTCTAACGTCAAGCTTGAAGCAGCGGACGGTCGCTTGAACCTGAGCGCAACCGACATGGACTTGGACATCGTCGGCTCGGTAGAGGCCGAAGTTGCAAACCCAGGGGCACTTACCGCACCGGCGCTGACGTTATATGAAATTATCCGGCGCCTGCCGGATGGTTCACAAGTGGAAATAGACAGTGACGGCATGGACGGCCAATTGGCGCTCCGTTCCGGACGGTCAAATTTCACCCTAGCGTGTTTGCCGGTAGAAGACTTCCCGGCCATTGATGGCGCCAATCTGCCGCATGCTTTTAAGTTATCGGCAGGCGACCTTCGGGTTCTCATCGACCGCACCCAGTTTGCGATCTCCACTGAGGAAACGCGCTATTACCTAAATGGAATTTATTTACATCCGGCAGAGCGCGATGGCGTAGATGTAATGCGCGCCGTTGCGACCGACGGCCATAGACTGGCGAGTGCAGAAGTGCCTTTGCCGGAAGGTGCCGCCGGAATGCCGGGCGTGATTGTTCCGCGTAAAACGGTAACAGAAATTCGCAAGTTGATTGATGAATCAGGCGATGAGATCGATATCGCTCTTTCTGATACGAAAATTCGTTTTGCGTTCGACGATGCGGTAATGACGTCGAAGTTGATCGACGGAACTTTTCCAGAATACGAAAGGGTTATTCCCTCCAATAACGACAAGGAATTGGAAGTCGATCGTAAATCGTTTGCGGCGGCAGTTGATCGTGTATCAGCTATTTCCAATGAAAAATCCCGCGCCATCAAGCTGGAACTGAAGAACGATGTTCTAATCCTATCCGCCAGCAGCCCTGACTCCGGCAGTGCCATCGAAGAAGTCGAAGTAAACTACCGCGGCGAAGGTTTGGAAATTGGATTTAATTCGCGCTACTTGCTAGACATCACTAAGCAAATTGAAGGTGATAATGCTCGTTTGTCATTAGCTGACGCCGCTTCGCCGACAATCGTGCGAGAGGTGGACGATGAAAGCGCGCTTTATGTGCTCATGCCCATGAGGGTTTAACGGGCGGGTGTAATTGGCGGGTGTAACGCGCCGGGCCTCTATGTGGTGAGGGCCCGTCTTTAAAGAAAGTTTGATTCTGATCGATTTGCAAAACCTTGCAGTCAAAAACGTTGAATCCAATGATGCCATGGCGAGGAATTCGTCTGCCATTGAGGTTTCGGTCGCTCGAGTCACTTTAACCGACTTTCGGTGCTACGCTTTCGAACGGCTTGAATGTGGGCCTGAGCCTGTTGTGCTGTCAGGCCTAAACGGTGCTGGGAAAACTAATTTACTGGAAGCGCTGTCATTTTTGGTTCCGGGACGAGGTCTCCGTCGTGCCCGATTGGGCGAAGTCGGCCGTGCTGAAGACGGTGCCACCCATAAGCCGTGGGCGGTTGCCGCCTCGATCGAGACCCCGGCGGGATCGGTTAATCTTGGCACCGGCTTGGACAATACAAAACCGAATGAAGGCCGGGAACGCCGGGCAGTCCACGTAAACGGCGAAACTGTTAAAAGCCAAGCCGTGCTGGGCGAATATTTAAATGCCCTTTGGCTGACCCCGCAAATGGATCGTTTGTTTATTGAAGGGCCCTCTGCGCGCCGCCGGTTTTTAGACCGCTTGGTCTTTGGTTACGATCCCGCCCACGCGGGCCGGGTCGCGGCCTACGAAAAAGCAATGCGCGAACGTTCAAGATTATTGCGCGATAAGGGTACGGGTGCAGATGCCGCGTGGTTGACGGCACTAGAAGAAACCATGGTTGAAAGAGGGATCGCCGTCATCGCAGCCCGCCAACTGATGGCAGCCCGGCTCGATAAAATTTGTGCCGCACGGACCGGCGTCTTCCCCGCATCAGAAATAGTGGTGACTGGCGGGCTGGAAACGTGGCTCGAAGAGATGCCAGCATTGGCAGTGGAAACCCGCTATCGAGAAGCATTGGCGACGTCGCGACCTTCGGATGCAGAGGCTGGCGGAATAGCAATGGGTCCACACAAAAGCGATATGGACGTGCGCCATTTGGGCAATGGCCAGCGCGCGGCTTTGTGTTCAACCGGCGAGCAAAAAGCGCTGTTAATTGCTTTAATTTTGGCCAATGCGGAACTGCAAGCGGAAGAGCGAGGATCTCAGCCATTGTTGTTGCTCGATGAAGTTGCAGCACATCTGGACGATAAGCGCCGGCAAGCTTTGTTTGATGAGATACTTGGCCTTGGTGCCCAAGCCTGGATGACTGGAACCGATCGTTCGCTATTTGAGCCATTAGAGGGCCGAGCTCAATTTTTTGAAGTAAAGGACGCTGCCCTTCGGCGCGTATCTTAGGAAGTGAATTATAATGTCAGACGAAAATACAGAAAATAATACCGACGAAGAAGTTACCGAAGAATATGATGCCGAATCGATTAAGGTTCTCAAAGGGCTAGAGGCCGTTCGTAAACGCCCCGGCATGTATATCGGCGACACCGATGATGGCTCAGGCCTGCATCACATGGTCTACGAAGCTGTTGATAACGCGATTGATGAGGCGCTGGCTGGTCACTGCGATCTGGTCGATGTGATCTTGAACGCGGATGGGTCCGTGACGGTTTCTGATAACGGCCGCGGAATTCCGGTGGATATTCATAAAGAAGAAGGCGTGTCAGCGGCGGAGGTCATCATGACCCAGCTCCATGCCGGCGGTAAATTTGACCAGAATTCATACAAAGTCTCAGGCGGCTTGCATGGGGTTGGGGTTTCTGTGGTCAATGCCCTTTCTAGATGGCTGGAACTCTGCATCTGGCGCGATGGCAAGGAACATCTTGTCCGATTTGAGGGCGGCGACACCGTGAAGTCCTTGGAAGTGGTTGGCGATGCGCCGTTGATTGATGGCGAGCCCTTGACCGGCACCCGGATCACGTTCCTACCCTCAACCGAAACCTTCACCATGACCGAATTCGATTTTCAAACATTGGAGCACCGCCTACGCGAATTGGCATTCCTGAATTCGGGCGTGGCTTTGAAGCTTACCGATGCGCGCCACGTGGATGAAAAATCGGTCGATCTGCATTACGAAGGTGGCCTGACCGCTTTCGTGGCTTATCTCGACAAATCAAAAACCGCATTGCATGAAATCCCAATCTCCGTATCAGGTGAAAAGGATGGGATGACTGTTGAGCTCTCTATGCAGTGGAACGACAGTTATCACGAAAATACGCTGTGTTTTACCAACAACATTCCGCAGCGCGACGGCGGCACCCATTTGGCGGGCTTTCGCGGTGCTCTGACCCGGACCATCAATGCCTACGCAACGTCTAGCGGGATTACTAAAAAGGAAAAGGTCGGCATTACAGGCGATGATGCGCGGGAGGGAATGACCTGTGTTTTGTCGGTCAAAGTACCTGATCCCAAGTTCTCGTCGCAGACCAAGGACAAGTTGGTCTCGTCAGAAGTTCGCCCCATTGTTGAAAGTATCATCAGTGAACAGCTTGACCAATGGTTCGAAGAACGGCCTGCAGACGCCAAAAAAATCATCAGCAAAATTGTCGAAGCCGCCGCCGCCCGTGAGGCAGCGCGGAAGGCTCGCGAACTTACCCGGCGCAAAGGCGCACTGGACATAAGTTCGTTGCCTGGAAAGTTGGCTGATTGCCAAGAACGCAATCCGGAACTCAGCGAACTGTTTATCGTTGAGGGTGACTCTGCCGGTGGGTCAGCGAAACAAGGCCGGGACAGGTCTAATCAAGCAATTCTACCGCTTCGGGGTAAAATATTGAACGTTGAGCGGGCACGTTTTGACAAGATGCTCAGTTCGGCTGAAATAGGCACCTTGATCGCAGCACTCGGTACTGGGATTGGCAACGAAGAATTCGATATTGAAAAATGCCGCTATCATAAAATCATCATCATGACCGATGCGGACGTTGACGGCAGCCACATCAGAACTCTACTACTCACATTCTTCTATCGGCAAATGCCAGCAGTTATCGAACGCGGTTTTCTGTATATCGCGCAGCCTCCTCTTTATAGGGCCAAACGGGGGAATTCAGAAGTTTATTTGAAGGATGATCCTGCCCTGGAAGACTACCTGTTTAATGCCGCCATTGATGAGGGAACCGTCCTTGTAGATGGTGGCGGCAATCAAATTGCGGGGCCAGATTTGCGCAATTTGGTTGAAGAAGCACGTGAGGCGAAGATCCTGCTGACCCATCTGGCGCAACACTTGCCGGTGAAAATTTTGGAGCAAGCGGCAATTTTAGGAGTGTTGAACCCGAAAATTCTCTCCGACGATAAACTCGCTGGCGAGGTCGCCGACTTTATCGCCAAGCGCCTTGATGCCCTGGAACCTATTGCTGAGCGAGGATGGAAGGGCACGGTTTCGGAAGATGGCGGATTGGCGTTCGCGCGTACGCTTAGAGGCGTGACCGAACAATACTTGATCAACGAGTCGGTAATTCGCTCGAGTGAAGCGCGTCAACTTGATGAGCGTGCGGCGGACCTACAGCGGGGCTACGGCGCGCATGGAACACTGACCGTAAAGGACAAAGAATATTCGACGACCGGGCCGGTTTCGCTGGTGAATGCAATTATGGAATCAGGCCGTAAGGGTGTCGGCATCCAACGTTATAAGGGGTTGGGCGAAATGAACCCAGAGCAACTTTGGGAAACCACCCTGGACCCCAATGTTCGCACATTATTACAGGTCAAAGTTGCCCACGCCTCCGATTCGGACGAAGTCTTCTCAACCTTAATGGGAGATGTGGTAGAGCCTCGTCGAGAATTTATCCAGACAAACGCTTTAAAAGTGGCTAACCTTGACGTCTGACGAATTTATTAGGCAAATTCAATTTAATTAATTTTTTGCCGAGAGGCGATAAGGAGATTCGGATTATGGCTCGCGACGAACGTTCCTTGGTCGAAATTCTTGACGATCACCACGCATGGGTAGCTGACAATGGTGCGGGCACACGCGCTAATTTGGTTGGGCTTGATCTCCGAGACATGGATTTCCGAGGTTCAGACCTCAGGAACGCCGACATGCGAGGCTCTAATTTGTCCGGGGCAGATTTCGCAGGTGCCGATTTGCGGGGTGCAAACTTATCGGAAACAGTGCTGTTGAACGCTGATTTCCGAAGCGCCTTATTATGTTACGTGGATTTTTCCGATTCAGACTTGCGCGGTTCAGATTTTCGCGAAGCCGATTTGAATGGTGCTGAAATGTGGCGCGTCAACGTAAAGGGCTGCGTCATCGCACCGGATTTATTGCATCACGTGCTTAATTGTCGGATGCCTTAGAAAGTGGTCTAAGCCTCAGATTTTTAACAAAAAATCGTCTTTGTTAACCGATTCCTAACCACGATTGTGGAGGATAGGTCTATGGCGAAATCCAATAAAAATCAGGAAGCACGCGGATTTGGTTTTGCTAGGTTATTGTCCTGGACACTGACCTTGGCCGTCTGGGGCTTTATCGGACTGGGGGGGATCATGGCGTGGTATGCCTATGACCTGCCAGATGTGGAAGAGGCCTTAAAACCGACCCGGCAGCCGACAGTGACAATCGTTGCCGTTGACGGCTCCACCTTGGCCACTTACGGCGATCTTTACGGCTTGCCCGCCCAATTAAAAGAACTGCCGCCTGATCTAACGCACGCGGTTTTGGCGACCGAAGATCGCCGATTTTATGATCACTTCGGGCTTGATTTAATTGGGCTCGCGCGGGCGACCGTCGCCAATATTCTCGCTGGCCGCATTGTGCAAGGCGGCAGTACAATCAGCCAACAAGTAGCAAAGAATATATTTCTAACTCCAGAACGCTCGCTCAAGCGCAAGGTGCAGGAACTGCTTCTGGCATTGTGGCTGGAACATCAATTTACTAAGGACCAAATTCTCAGTGTTTACTTGAACCGTGTTTACTTGGGCGCAGGCACTTATGGGGTTGAAGCTGCGGCCCAAAAATACTTTGGAAAATCTGCGCGGAGGCTGAGCACTTATGAAGCCGCCCTTATCGCTGGGCTCTTGAAGGCACCGTCCCGGTATAACCCGCTGCGTGATAAAAAGCGCTCTCAGAAACGGACCCGCCAAGTCTTGGCAAATATGGTTGCCGCAGGATATCTCACCCAAGCCCAGGCCAAAGCGGCCCGGCATTTAAAAAAGCAGAAATTTGCAAATAACCGCCGAACGTCCTCACCACGCTATTTCATTGACTGGGTGATGGCACAGGTGCCGGATTATGTATCACCCGGCAGCTATGACTTAACCGTTGTCACAACCCTTGATGCCACTTTGCAGGCTAATTCAGAAAAGGCTGTGCGTGGAGCTCTAGCGGGAGCTGGCAAAAAAGCCAAAGCCTCTGAAGCGGCCTTCGTCGCAATGACACCCACAGGGGCGATCCGCGCCATGGTTGGCGGACGCAACTATGTGAAAAGTCAATTTAACCGGGTGACCCAAGCCCGACGTCAGCCAGGGTCGGCGTTTAAGCCAGTTGTTTATTTGGCAGGTTTGGAAGCCGGGCTAAAACCCAGCAGCCGAATACTAGATGCACCTATTCGTATTGGCACCTGGTCGCCGCGAAATTTCCAGCGCCGTCATCAGGGTGAAGTTACATTAGCCCACGGTCTAGCCCAGTCGATCAACACTGTCGCGGTCCGTGTTGCAGAACATGCGGGGCGAAAAAATGTCGTGCGGACGGCTCAGCGCCTAGGGATTACCTCTCCCTTGAAGGCACAGCCCAGTCTAGCTCTGGGAACGGCTGAGGTGAGTTTATTGGAATTGGTCTCCGCCTACGCTCCCTTCGCCAATGGCGGGGCTGCAGTGTGGCCGCATGGAATTACTGAAATTCGTGATGGGCGGAAAAACGTCCTGTATCGACGTCAAGGTTCCGGCCCAAGCCGTATTATCGACTCGCAAAATGTTAGGCATATGAACGCCATGCTGGGCCGGGTTGTCCAATCTGGCACGGGACGAAATGCCAAACTGGACCGACCGACCGCAGGTAAAACAGGAACCAGTCAAAATTACCGAGACGCCTGGTTCATCGGTTATACCGCCGATTTGGCCGCAGGTGTATGGTTTGGAAACGACAATGGCCGCCCCATGCGGAAGGTAACAGGCGGCGGCCTGCCAGCAAAATTATGGCATAAAATTATAAGCAAGGCGCACGCAGGTCTTCCGGTTCGGGCGCTGCCTGGCATTACGCAACAAAGTGGCGCTCCAATCGCAAGGCGCAGTCCGCAAAGAAAATTACCAACAAGTGATCAGGGTTTTTGGGCACGGTTGATGTCAGGCCTGACCGGCAACGACGGATAATTTACTGCGCCATTCGTTTGATTGTGGCTGTGGTGCTGTGGCCGTCTTCTAAATCGGCAAGCAGGATACGTCCACCATAAGATTGAACCACATCTGACCCGACAACTTCGTCCACAGAGTAATCCGCTCCCTTGACCAAAACGTCAGGCTGGATCGCCTTGATCAATTCAATTGGTGTGTCTTCGGAAAAAATGACCACCATGTCGACGCTGGCAAGAGACGCCAGCACGGCGGCTCGGGACGCTTCAGATTGGATGGGGCGGTCTTCGCCCTTGAGCCGGGTTACGGATGCATCGCTGTTAAGCCCGACGATCAAACGGTTGCAGCCGTCTTTGGCTTGGGCCAGTAGCGAAACATGTCCCGGGTGCAATAAATCAAAACAGCCATTGGTAAAGCCAACCTGAATTTTGCGTCGTCGCCAGAGCCCGACCTGATCAAGTGCTTGTTCCAGGGTTAGAACCTTGGCCTCGGCGCTGGAAATTTCCTGATGGTGCAATTCGACAATGACGTCTTTGGCATAGGCAACGGCCGTGCCAACCTTACCGACGACGATACCTGCGGCAATATTTGCTAACTTGGCCGCTCGCGCCAAATCTTTTTCGACGCACATGGCGGCACCTAGGGTGGCAACCACGGTGTCGCCAGCACCAGAAACATCGAATACTTCGCGGGCCTCGGCTGCTAAATGAGTGACTTCGCCATCTTTGGCAACCAAGGTCATGCCGTCTTTGCTTCGGGTGGCAAGTACGGCCGATAGGTCGTGGTCCTCGATCAATTTTTGCGCGGCAGCAATAACTTCGTCGTCGTTTGTTACAGGTAAGTGGGTTGCTCCTTCTAATTCTGTCAGGTTAGGCGTAATAAGGTCTGCCCCCTGATATCGGGCATAATCGTGTCCTTTGGGATCGACAATCACCGGCTTTCCCGCCTCCCGCGCGCCTTCGATTACGCCTTGAATGAGGTCACTCGACAACACGCCTTTGCCGTAATCGGACAGCACCACAAGGTCGCTATCCTTTAACGCACGACGTGCTTCTGACAGAAGTGTATCGGCCAACTCAGGGGCGAGTGCTTCGGTGCTCTCCTGATCAGCGCGCAGAATCTGCTGATTGCCGGCCAAATAGCGGGTCTTGATTGAGGTTGTGCGTCCCGTATCCACTACCAGAACCGGGTCAACCCGATCAAAGCTGTTGAGCAGAACGCTGAGTTCTTTGCCTGCACTATCGTTGCCGAGTGCAGTAATAAATCGCACATTTGCGCCGAGTGCTGCCAAATTTCGGACCACGTTGCCGGCACCGCCGGGCATGGAAATTTCATTGTTAATTTGCAGGATAGGGATTGGGGCCTCTGGCGAAATTCGATCAACCGAGCCATGAACAAATCGGTCCAACATCAGGTCGCCAACGCACAGCACACGCGCCTGGCTCAGGTTCTCCACCAATTGGACAAGTTCGGAAGGTTCAGTCATGGGGTCTTTGTACTCCGATTTCCCTCATATATGCAAAATGCTTTGCGTGCAGGTTCCAGTAAAGCTTAACTAGGCCGCTCACTGAGGAATAACAAGGTTATGTGTGGAATCGTCGCCATTTTCGCTTATCGGTCTGACGCGCCGCCCGTGGAGGGGGCGGAGTTGGAGGCCATTCGCGACCACATGATCCCGCGCGGGCCAGATGACGCGGGGTCGTGGATTTCTTCAAACGGTCGGGTCGGGCTGGCGCACCGGCGGCTTTCGATCATTGACCTCAGCACGGCTGCTGCACAGCCCATGGCGTTTGAGGACGGGCGATATCAGATTAGCTACAACGGTGAGATTTATAATTTTCGCGCCCTTCGAGCCGAGCTTGAAGCCAAAGGGCAAGTGTTTAAAACCAACTCCGATACAGAAGTCCTGCTGCATCTCTACCATCTTTATGGTGCCGATATGGTGCGTCACCTTCGTGGCATGTATGCCTTCACGATTTGGGATGAGGCCAAACGCGGTCTATTTTTGGCGCGGGACCCCTTTGGGATTAAGCCAATATATTATGCTGATACGGGCGGCACCTTTCGCGCGGCCTCCACGGTAAAAGCCCTTAAGGCCGGAGGAAAGGTTGGAACGGGGATTAATCCAGCAGGTCATGTCGGGTTTTTTCTATTCGGCTATGTCCCTGAACCACATACACTTTTCCAAGACATCCGCAGTCTTCCAGCGGGCACGACCCTGTGGGTTGATGAAAAGGGCGTCGGTGCACCGAAAACGTTCTTTGATGTAACAGAACGCTTGTCAGCGCCTGTCGAGGACCGCAAAAGTTCAACTTCAGCGGAAGCCTTGAGAGAAGCGCTCTCCGACAGTATTCGGAGCCACCTCGTCGCCGATGTGCCGGTTGGCGTGTTTTTGTCTTCGGGGCTCGATTCGACGACGATTACCGGACTGGCGGCAGAACACCACGGTGCCGGGCTGAAGACCCTGACCCTGGGGTTTGAAGAATTTAAGGGCACGGAAAAAGACGAGGTGCCGTTAGCTGAAACGGTGGCCGGAACTTATGGCACCCACCACCGGACCGAATGGGTTACCGGTTCCGCCTTTCAAGGTGAACGGGATGCGCTGTTTGCCGCCATGGACCAACCCAGCATTGATGGCGTTAACACCTATTTTGTTTCCAAGGCAGCGGCGGCGTCAGGCTTGAAAGTGGCGCTTTCCGGATTGGGGGGGGATGAACTCTTTGGCGGATACGATACATTCGCGCAAGTGCCGAAATTGGCGCGATGGGGGGGAAGTGTTCCCGGGGGTCGTGCAATAGGAAGCGGGCTTCGTGCCATTGCGGCACCTGTCCTCAGCCACTTTGCAAAAACAATTTCACCCAAGACTGCGGGTTTATTAGAATTGGGGACGCGGCTTGGGGATGCATATTTGCTGCGACGCGGACTGTTCATGCCGTGGGAATTGCCGCAAGTCTTGGATGCAGATTTGGTGCGCCAAGGATGGTCGGATTTGGAACCTCTGATTAGGCTTAACCGCGCTCCGGCTTCGATCTCAGAACCTCGACGCGCCGTCGCAGCATTGGAAATGGAATGGTATATGCGGTGCCAGTTGCTGCGCGATGCAGACTGGGCGGGGATGGCACATTCCCTGGAAATTCGCGTGCCTCTGGTGGACAAAGTCTTGTTTAAAGAACTCGCGCCGATGATCGGATTTGAGCGGGGCTATAGTAAAAGAGATATGGCCCTGACTCCTAAAATACCTTTGCCAGACAAAGTTCTAAACCGCGAGAAGACAGGGTTTTTTGTGCCGGTTCGTGATTGGCTACAAGGCGATAGTGAACAAGAAGAGCGTGGCCTCCGCGGCTGGGCCGGCCGAGTTTATCGAGAATCTATGACCTAAAGAATACTGCGGAAATAATCGATGGTTTTTTCCAGGCCTTGATCCAGAGGAATGGTCGGCGACCATTCCAAGGTTTTTTGTGCCAAACTGATATCCGGACAGCGCTGCAAAGGATCGTCTTCCGGCAGGGGCTTTTCAATCAATTTTGACGAGCCGTTCGTTGCGGCGATGACCTTTTCGGCGAGTTCACGAATACTGAATTCACCCGGGTTGCCCAAATTTACAGGTCCCGTCACATCGTTTGAGGCATTCATTAACCGGACCAAACCATCAATCAAATCATCGACATAACAGAACGATCGGGTCTGGCTGCCGTCACCATAAAGGGTGATCGGCTCCCCTTTCAGGGACTGGACAATAAAATTAGAAACCACGCGCCCGTCGTTGGGATGCATGCGCGGGCCATACGTGTTGAAAATTCGTGCGACCCGAATCTTGGTCTCATGCTGGCGGTAATAGTCAAAAAACAGGGTTTCCGCGCAGCGCTTGCCTTCGTCATAGCAGGCGCGCGGCCCAATCGGATTAACATTGCCGCGGTAGTCTTCGGTCTGCGGGTGAATGGTGGGGTCGCCATAAACCTCGCTGGTTGAGGCCTGAAGAATTTTTGCCCCCGTGCGTTTTGCCAGGCCCAGCATGTTGATGGCGCCATGCACGGTTGTTTTAGTGGTTTGTACCGGATCGTATTGGTAATGCACCGGCGAGGCAGGACACGCGAGATTGTAAATCTCATCTATTTCCACATAGAGCGGAAACGTCACATCGTGGCGCAGGACTTCAAAATGCGCATTATTCATGAGATGAACAATGTTATCTTTGGTGCCGGTAAAATAATTATCGGCGCAAATGACATCGTGACCGTCAGCCACCAGACGATCGCATAAATGTGACCCTAGGAATCCGGCGCCACCGGTAACAAGAATTCTTTTTCGCGAAAGCATGGTATTTATTTTCCTAATCTCCAGCCCCCACATTCGATGCCTGGAGTGCCCGGAGTATCCAGCAGCGAATGTAACAAAGAGTTAACGGAAATCAATGTACGGATTGTATGAAAGCTCTCTTATTGTTCCGGAATTTGTTATTCTTTGTTAACCGTTGCTTTCTATGATGTACATTGTTGAAAGTTGCGCCTGGATTTTAGCTCGGGCCTGGGCTTCAGATAAGGGTTCAGGGTTTCAGATAAGGATAAGGTAGGATAGGCTTAAGGATGGCTGAAAACAGCGCCGCATTTTCTATCATCGGCCAGAAGAACGCCGAAGAAGAGAAACTTCTATTGAACCATCTCCACCGGATTGGGGTTAATCCTCAGGGGTGGTATGGGGTGCATGCCCACCTGTCCGGACTTCAACCTGGAAACCAGCAGCCTAAATATATCCGAATTGCGACCCAAGCCTTTGATGTCGTGACCAATAACTTCGACTCGACGCTATATTTGATGTCGAATTTTGATATGATTTTGATCTCTAAAGAGACACCGATCGAATCTATCGATGAAGCCCTATCGAATGTGCGGTCGCTGTTTAGCGAAGACCCGTTGACTGAGGGCGAAGAGGGTTCCTTCGAAGACCGTTTCACCACCTGGTACGATTTATCACAGAATTCTGATCTGACGGCGCTAGATGCGGACGTTAAATTTCTGTCTGAAGAAGCGGAACAAAAGCGCGTTCAAGAAGAGGAGGAACGCACCTCTTCCCTGATCAATCAGATGGACGGCGCGCCCCTGACCGCCCGGAACTTGACGGTCATTTCGGAAAAGCTGCAACGGGTTCAGATCAATGGATTGGTGCAGTATCAGTCGGCCATTGTGATTGAGCCGGATATGAAGGGGCGGCTTCTCTTCAACGAACATTTCATCTCGATGTCGGATTTACAGCGCCGAATTGCGCCAGATACGAACTTATTCGGCAACCCTTGGCTGTTTAGTTATTTAACTGAATTGCTCGACAAGCGCTTGCTCAGTGTGATTGCGGCACGTGACTTTTCTGTCACCCGTGATGCGGTGAGCCTGAACATGAACATTAGTACGGTGTTGAGTCGGGAGTTTCAGACCTTCCATCGGATGCTTGGCGAAAACGCGAAGAATGTTCTGATCGAATTGCAAATGGTTGATGTGTTGTCTGATCTTAGCACCTTTCATTATGCAAAGGATTCCTTGGTTGATAACGGCTATCGAGTAATTTTGGATGGACTTAATCCCTTGTCGCTGCAGTTCTTTGATCCGAGTAAATTAAGTGTGGACTATGTCAAAATTGCCTGGGGCCGGGAATTTAAAGCCGACACAACGCAAACCAAGGTATCGGAAGTCAAAGAGATCGTCATGCGACTGGGCAAGGACCAAGTGATCTTGGGGCGGGTGGATTCTGAAGAGGCCATAAAATGGGCTTTGAGTCTGGGCATTCAGCGCTTTCAAGGGCATTACGTGGACACCATCGCTGATGCCATGTACGTCAAAGGCATCATTGGCGACCGTTAGAGGGTTTGGGATAATTTATGGCATTACCAGCAGAATCACAGACCAGAGTCCCCAGCCAGGAAAACCTGTTGCTGGATTACGTTCATCGGTTGGAAAAACACCGAGAAGGCCGCAAGGTCGTCCACATTCATCTCTCAAATCTGAAATCTTTCAACCGTCGCGAACAACACGTTCGGGCGGCGGCCAGTACATTTGAGCCGCTGGTGAAAGAGCTACTGGGCCAACTGTTTACCCTAAAAAATTCTGATCTGTTCTTCGTCTATAAATCTGAGCTGCAGCATCAGGTTGAGACCATGGTGCAGAAAATCAAGTTCTTGTTCAGTGATGATCCGCTCGTTGAAGACGAAAGCGAAGCCAATCCATTTGCCAGCTGGTTCGATGCAGAACTTCATTTTAACGACATCATACAGCTGGTTCAGGGGTTGGCGGATGTCGAGAAAGCCAAGGCAAAACCGACCATGCGGGCGCGGATGGATACCCGCGCGGCGCTCAAGGCCAAGCAGGAAATGGGAGAACCGTTGACGCCGGATGTTTTGGGCCGTGTAGAGGACGCGCTGTCCCGCGCTGACCTTTCAAATCTAGTGCGTCGCCAGTTTATCTGCACCCTGGACGAACAAATGGTGCCCGAGCCTGAATTCAGCGAACTGTTTATTTCAATTACCAACTTACGAGAAACCTTGATCCCCGGTGTGAACCTGCTGGCCAATCGCTGGTTGTTTCAACATTTAACAGTGACACTTGATCGGCGCATGTTAGCGATGTTGACGAAGACCGATTCGCTGACCATTTCCGGCAACATTAGCTTTAACATTAATGTTGCAACGATTTTGTCCGACGATTTTCAAAACTTTGACAACAACATTACGGCAGCCCGACGCGGCAACATGATTTTGGAGTTGCAGAAAGAAGATATGTTTACGGACCTAGGGGCCTTTTTGTTCGCGCGTGAATTTGTTCAAGCCAAAGGCTATCGGGTTTGTTTGGATGGCATGACCTACGAAGCCATGGAAATGCTGGACCGAGAGCGCTTGGGCACTGACTTGGTGAAACTCATCTGGAATCCGGAAATGATCGATGGCGGAGAAGAAACCCATCAGCAGGTGCGCCGTTTAGTCGAACATACGGGGCCAGAGAACGTTGTGCTGTGCCGGGTCGATAACCGCGAGGCTGTGGACTTTGGCCAAACCGTGGGAATTAATCTGTTTCAAGGCCGTCACATCGAAAACCTCATTGCGGAAGATACTCGCCGTCGGGAGCTACTCCGCCTCAAGCGTCGTATTGAACGCTCTGAAGAAGACGAAGGATTCTATGAAGACGACGAAGAGATGATTGAATAACCCGTCTTTGGGAAAGATCCTCGATATCATGAGCCCCCCATCACCACCGGCTATCCGGGTGGACACTTTAACCAAGAAATTTGGTCCTGTGACAGCGCCAGTGACGGCAGTGGATGCGGTCAGCTTCGACGTGGCAGAAGGCTCAGTTACAGCCCTGTTGGGAGGAAATGGGGCCGGCAAGACAACCACACTTTCGATCTTGCTTGGCGTTTTGCTGCCGACGTCTGGATCGGTTCGGGTATTCGATGAAGATATGTTGCAGGACCGATACCGGGTGCTGCCTAAGATGAATTTTTCATCGCCCTATGTGGACATGCCGCGGCGCTTGAGTGCACGCGAGAATTTAACGGTTTACGGCCATCTTTACGGTCTTGATGAAATCAAGCACCGCATCGATGCATTGGCGAGCGATCTGGAGATCAGTGCCTATCTGGATCGACCCACCGCGACCTTATCCGCCGGGCAAAAAACTCGGGTCGCGTTGGCCAAGGCCCTGTTGAATGAACCCAAGCTGTTGATCATGGATGAGCCAACCGCATCGCTTGACCCAGATACCGGCGATTGGGTGCGCGGATATTTGGAGGGCTATAGAAACCGCACCGGGGCGAGCCTTCTTCTGGCGTCTCACAACATGGGCGAGGTCGAACGACTTTGCGATCACGTGCTGATGATGCGCCAAGGAAGCATTGTTGACGAAGGCTCACCTGCCGATCTTATCAACCGTTATGGCCATGCAAATTTGGAAGAGGTGTTCTTGGAGATTGCGAGAAATGGCAGGCAGGGGGTCTCCTGATGGAACCTCGTAACCCCTCATTTTCCTGGCAGCGCCAATGGGGCATGTTCCTCCGGCATTTTTATGTTTTGCGCGGGTCCTGGCCACGGCTGTTGGAACTTGCTTATTGGCCGACCATGCAGATGGTTCTGTGGGGATTCATTACGACATTTTTTTTGCAGCACAGTTCCTGGGTTGCGCAGGCCGCCGGCGTGTTGATCAGTGCCGTTCTTTTATGGGATGTGTTCTTTCGGTCCAGTCTGGGGGTCTCTATTCCGTTTATGGACGAAATGTGGGCACGGAATTTGGGCCAGATATTCATCAGCCCGCTCCGCGTATATGAATTTGTCGCGTCTTTGTTGCTGATGAGCTTCATGCGGACGTTGATCGGCGTGACCCCAGCGGCTTTATTGGCGATGCCATTTTATGATGTCTGGGTGTTTCAGATCGGTCTCCCACTCATCGCATTTTTTGTCAATCTGTTGGTCATGGGGTGGACCATTGGGCTGTTGGTCTCGGCCATGATCATGCGGTTTGGGCTGGGTGCGGAAAGTTTGGCGTGGTTCGGAATTTTCTTATTTTCGCCGATCAGTGGCATTTATTATCCGATTGATACATTGCCAGGGTGGCTACAGCCGGTGGCTTGGTCCTTGCCGTCATCCTATGTGTTCGAGGGTATGCGGGCTGTGCTCTTCGAAGGTCGTTTTGATATGGGGCATTTTACAAGCTCAGTTACTTTGAACGCGCTTTACCTAACATTGGCCGTCTTGTTTTTCTTACGGATGTATAGAGTTGCCCGAGAAAAGGGGCTGTTGTTGCAGCAAGGCGAATAACCGGCCTATAACCGAACATCATTTAGGTGGGGAATTCAGCGAATGGCGCTTGAGGGCGAAACGTTCAGCGAAGTTAAGGAACAAGTACGAGTCTGGGTTTACGACCTTGGCTTGGCCGCGACGTTTCTGACCCGTCTCCCTTTTCCCATGCCGGAAAGAGACCTTGAGACCGGAGACCTTTCCCGCGCCATGCGGACCTATCCGATCGTCGGGGCCGGGATCGGTCTTGTTGCCGGTCTCGTACTCATCGCTGCATCTGAACTAAACTTGGCACCGCTTGCTTGTGCCATGTTGGGGTTGGCCGCGGCCGCACTTTTGACAGGTGCTTTGCACGAAGACGGATTGGCCGACACTGTGGACGGTTTTGCTGGCGGTCGGACTCGGGCGGAAAAACTGAAAATCATGCGGGACAGCCATATCGGCGCGTTCGGTGTGTTGGCGTTGGTGTTCAGCGTTGGTATTCGCGCTGCAATTCTAAGTGGCGTGCCAGGGCCGGGCACAGCACTTTTGGTGCTGGTCGCATTGGGCGCTTTATCGCGGGCACCGTTGGCTGTGATAGCGATTCGCTTGGACCCGGCCCGGAAGGATGGCCTTTCCGGAACATTAGGCCGCCCGGAGCCCGGCCACGTTATTACAAGCGCAATTCTCGCCACTCTCATTTCATTACTGGCATTGGGCTTTTTGGAGGGGGGCGCTGTCGCGATCTTGTGGGCGCTGCTCGGGGTGGCCTTGGCAACCGGTCTTATAGCCGTGGTTGCAATTAAACAGATTGGCGGCCATACCGGCGATGTCATGGGGGCTGTGCAGCAAGTATCTGAAATTGCATCGCTTATCGCAATTGGGAGTGTTTTGGCATGATAACAAGGTGGTGGTGGGTTCGCCATGGACCGGTGCCAAGTCAGAAGGGCTTGATCTACGGTCAGCGAGACGTTTCGTGTGATACTTCTGATCTGGCGGCATTCAAAGGATTGGCGAAGACATTGCCCGAAGATGCGGTCTGGGTCACCAGCAATCTCGTGCGAACCCATGAAACCCTCCGTGCGATTTGGCAACAAAGTGGTAAACAGGGAGAGCCCCTCTCCGAGCCGAACTTTGCCGAGCAAAGTTTTGGTGATTGGGAAGGCCTCACCTGGGACGACTTTCATGCTGCCAAGGACCCAGCCTACGCCCAATTTTGGGAAGATCCTGGCAACAATAGTATGCCGGGGGGCGAAAGTTTCGCAGATTTGATTGAGCGGGTCCGATCCGTAATCGAGCGCTTGACGGATGAACACGCAGGGTCCGATATTGTTGCCGTGACTCATTCAGGGACAATTCGCAGCGCCATCGCCGTTGCCTTGGGTTTAGATGCAACCCAGGCACTGAACGTGGTTGTTGATTGTCTGGCGCTGAGTCGGATTGATTATCTTGGTGGTTCAGAGGGATCGAGCCGTGGCGGCTGGCGCGTGACCGGAATTAATCTGCTGCCGTATAATTCCATTGATCGTTAGGGGAAATGAATATGAAAAAATCGGTATACGCGGGATTTCTCATAGCGGGGCTGATGTTTGTTGCTGGTTGTTCCGAAGTCCTTAAACCCCCAGCGGAGGAGGCAAGAGTCATTCTTCGCAAAGCGACGGACACGGTGATCCGGTTCAAAGAATCATCGGAACTAAAACAAATGGCCAGACACATAGCGACAGCCAAGGCGCTTGTGGTTTTACCGACGGTGATCAAGGGCGGCTTCATCGCCGCGGCCGAAGGCGGCAGTGGAATTTTATCCGTACGGCGGGCCAATGGCGATTGGAGCAATCCGGCTTTTTATACCCTGGCTTCGGCGAGTGTCGGTCTGCAAGCCGGGCTTCAAGATACCGAAATCATACTTGTCCTTCGCAATCAAAAGGCGCTCGACGCTGTTTTAAAACACCAGGGGAAGCTGGGCGCCGATATGGGGCTAACCGTTGGCATTTTTGGCGCCGGGGTAGAAGCATCGACGACCACCAACTTGGGCGAAGATATCTATGCATTCGCATCTTCTAAAGTGGGTTTGTTCGCCGGGGTGTCGCTAGAAGGCTCCGCTCTTGTCCGACGAAAGGACTTGAACGAAGCCGTTTATGGGACTGGTGCGACGCCACAAGCTATTATCTTCCAGGGTCGGCTTAAGACGTCACGGGCAGATAACCTGAAACGTGCTCTCGCTTTACCTTAGGACTGTTGGTCGAGCCATGTCAGGGCATCGACCACTGTTTCGACTGAGTTTCCAGGTTCCGGGTCGGGGCGCGAAATGAGAACGACGTGAAGCCCGGCATCAACAGCAGCGTCAATTTTTGCCTGTCCTGCCCGCCCGCCACTTTCTCGGACAATCAGGGTATCGACGGCATGCTCTTTAATTAAGGCAGCTTCGCCGTCTTTTGAAAAAGGGCCTGAACCGGTGATGAGATGGTGATTGGGCAACGCCAAAGCCTCAGCGGGCGCCGTATGCAGCCGCACCAAATACCACATCTCAGGTTCCACTTTAGGCGCATCATTAAGAACCTCCAGATCACGACGACCCGTTGTCACGAAAACCCGGCGGGCAAACCGCGGTAGGACCTCGGCTACCGTCTTCATATCCGGCACTTCCGTCCATTTTGCACTGCGTGGCATGTTCCAGGGTGGGCGCTGGAGCGACAGAATTAATTTTTCTGATCGGATACAGGCTGCATAGGCCTGCATGGAAATGGTCTCAGCAAACGGGTGGGTCGCATCCACAACCAAATCGATGGCTTCAGACGCTAAAGTTTGGGCGAAGTCTTCAATATCGGCAAAGCGCCCAATGCGGAGCCCACCCGCTGGAGTTCGTTCCGGTGGCGGTTGGCGGGTGAGAGAGGTAACAACCTCAAGCTTGCCAGACAGGTCCGAGACGGCGCACGCCGCCAATTCCCGGGCTTCCCCCGTGCCACCTAAAATTAACACCCGTCTGGTCATATTCCCCCCATAGTCTCCATATCAATTCTCATTGATCTGTTAATTTACGGTGTAGTCACACGGACACACCAGTATTTTGTTTGCGGCGTGGCTGGCCCCCGCCTATCCTTGTGACACTCCCTTGGTATAAGGACGGCACCATGAAAAAGCCAAGCGATAAAGCAAGCGACCAAAAAGACGTCGAGAAAGAAGAGACCGCCAAAGGTTCGGACGCGGGAAAGGAACCTGTCGTGGTTCCCGATCAATCAAAGCGGCGCGGTCTCATTCTAATGATTGTGGTTATTATTTGCTTCGGCACCTTAGGGTGGTTCCTCTACAAGGTGCCGATGATGCAAACCGTCTCCAATCAAGGGGTCAAAACCACCGGAACGGCGACCATCGGTGGGCCTTTTACGTTGGTCGATCATTTCAACAAAACGGTAACGGATGCCGACTTCCGGGGCCGCTACATGCTGATCTTTTTTGGCTATACCTATTGCCCAGATGTCTGCCCGACCACCCTAACAGATATTTCAGATGCGCTGGGACTGTTGGGGAAAGATGCCGCCGATATTGCTCCGATTTTTATTACCGTCGATCCAGAACGTGACAAGCCTGAGCATATGAAAGAATACGTAAAGCACTTTCATCCCAAAATTATTGGGATGTCTGGGTCTGTCGAGCAAGTAAAGAAAGTTGCCGGTGTTTACCGAGTATTTTTTCAGAAAGCTCGGGAAAAAGGTGCGGAACCGGATGATTATTTGATGAACCATTCATCGATTACGTATCTGATGGGGAAGGACGGTAAATTTTTGACCCATTTCTCTCACGGAACATCGGCCAAGGACTTGGCAGCAAAAATTAAATCATTCCTATAATTAAGCTATGGATAAGACCTCACCGGAAACGCCCTTTTGGCGGCAAAAATCCTTGGGAGAAATGACGTCAGGAGAATGGGAATCCCTCTGCGATGGTTGTGCCAAATGTTGTCTTGAGAAATTGGAGGATATGGATACCGGCGTGATCGACTACACCAATGTTGCGTGCAAATTATTAGACCTGGACAGTTGCCGCTGTAAGGATTACGCCCAGCGGCAACGTTTTGTTTTTGATTGTGTAAAGTTGACCGCCGACAACATTGAAGAAATACATTGGATGCCATCGACATGCGCGTACCGACTGCTGGCCGAAGGTAAGGATTTACCGGAGTGGCATCCTTTGATTACAGGCGATCCAGACTCAGCACACCGATCAGGCAATACAGCCCGGGGCCGGATTGTCTCAGAGCGTGCACCGGGTACTCTAGAAGAGCATATTTGTGACTGGCCTAAATAGCCGAACTTGATTTTAAATTTGGAGGAAACATACCGTGAGCCAAGATCCTAAAGTTTTAAGTGGCGTGTTCTGCGCATCCCTGACCCCCGTGAACGAAGACTTGTCTGCCAACCACAGTGCGCTAGCCGGACATTGCAAATGGCTTTTGGATAATGGCTGCGACGGACTTGGCGTGTTGGGCACCACCGGCGAAGCCAATTCTTTTTCGCTTTCAGAGCGCTTGGAAATCTTGGACACGTTGGCGGAAAACGGCGTGGGCGGTGATAAAATGCTGCCTGGTGTTGGCTGCTGCGCCATTCCCGATACGGTCGAGCTAACCAAAAAGGCATTGGAATTGGGTGCTCCAGGCGTGCTTATGTTGCCGCCGTTTTTCTATAAAGGGGTGAGCGACGACGGATTGTTCGACGCTTATTCTGAAATCATTGAACGGGTTGGCGATTCTAATTTGCGGGTCTACCTCTACCACATTCCGCCGCAATCGCAGACGCCCTTGAGTGTTGATCTGGTCGGTCGATTGATCAACGCGTTCCCGAAGACAGTCGTCGGATTGAAGGACAGCTCCGGTGATTTCAACAATATGAAAACCTTGGTTGATTCCTTCCCAGGCTTTGCCGTCTTTAGCGGCGGTGATCAGTTCCTGCGGCCGATCATGCAAGCGGGGGGCGCTGGTTGTATCACTGCAGTCTGTAACATTGCACCGCACATGCTGCGGGAGATTTATGACAATTGGAAATCGGATGAAGCAGAAGCCCTACAAGACCGAATGACAGCGCTGCGTGATTTGATCGTTTCTTTCAAACAATTCCCAGCTTTACGTACAGTGGTTGCTGATAACACCGGTGATGCAAATTGGCTCCGACCGCGTCCACCGCTTCGCGCTATTCCAGAAGATAAACAGGCCGAACTGTTGAAGGCGCTGGAGGATATTAACTTTACCCTGCCCAAAGCCGCATAAACATGGGGGGTCAGAGCCCCACCTTTCTTGATTTAGGCGGGCGTGCGGTTCCCTTGCGGTTCCGCCGCGTCGCAAATGCTCGGCGGTTGATTCTCAGAATAGACCGGGAGAATGATGGCGCGGTGGTGACCCTGCCGCCTCGGGTTTCGCAGGCTGAGGGGAAAGCCCTGGCTGAGGAAAAGGCCGATTGGATTCTCAGCCGATTGGATGCCTTGCCGCGCCGAGTGCCGTTCGAATCTGGACAGCGGGTCCCTTACTTAGGCGAAGAACACTTAATCCGTCACCGCCAAGACGTTCGCGGTGTGGTGTGGTTGGAAGCCGATGAAATTCACGTGGCGGGTCGACCTGAATACCTATTGCGTCGAATTACCGATTGGTTCAAGCGCGAAGCACGGCGTGAAATTATTGACTTGGTCGAAACAAAGTCAGCCCAAATAAATAAACCCCACGGTAAAATTACCATCCGCGATACGCGGTCTCGGTGGGGGTCGTGCTCCTCAAACGGAAATTTATCATTTTGTTGGCGGCTGATCATGGCTCCAGAATGGGTGTTGGATTATGTCGTCGCCCACGAGGTCGCGCACTTGCTGCATCACGATCATAGCCCGCGATTTTGGAACGCCGTCGAAGGCCTGACAGATCAAACCGAACAGGCCAAGAAATGGCTTTTGCAGAACGGCGAAGGGTTGCACCGGTATGGCTGAGATGGCTCAGGCACAAACCAGCTTAAGCATTCAAACCCAGGGCAAGGGCTTGTACGAAGTTACGCAAGATGTTGGCGCGTGGGTATCAGAGCAGGGCATAGGCACAGGTTTGCTTATTATTTTTTGCCGCCATACCAGCGCCTCCCTAACCATTCAGGAAAATGCTGATCCGGATGTGTTGCATGATCTAAAAAGCTTTTTTGAAAATGTTGCACCGGAAGATCCAAGTCGTTACCGCCATACCACCGAAGGCCCTGATGACATGCCCGCTCATATCAGAGGTGCATTAACAGATGTCTCCCTGAGCATCCCGGTGCAGCAGGGCCGACCCGTTCTCGGCACGTGGCAGGGAATTTTCTTGTTCGAACATCGCGCTCGGCCGCACACCCGAAATGTAGTTCTACACCTTCAAGGATTATGAGCTAGCGTCTGGGACGGCTTAGATTCTCTGCCTCAATAAATACGCGCGTGACTTCAGGGTGGGTTTTGCGCAGCCGAGAATCGATTTGCGCGATGACTGTTTCGATCTTGCCAGCGGTCACATCGTTTTTAAAATCGACGCTTAAATTCACCAGGATATCCTGGGGCCCTAAGTGCATGGTCAACACGTCACCAACTTTTTCGATAGTGGGTTCCAGCCCGGCCAAGCGTTCAACCTCTTTAACCACCGCCGGGTCTGCGGCCTCGCCGATCAGCAGGCTTTTGGTTTCAATCGCTAGGAATGTCGCGGTCAGAGCTAAAACAAGCCCAATGGTCAACGCCGCCCATCCATCCAGTTCCGGCATGCCTAGATATTCTCCGAGTGAGATCCCGACCAGCGCGATGACCAGCCCCAGCATGGCGGCAGTGTCTTCCATCAACACCACTGCGACGGTGGGGTCCTTGCTGTCAATAATCCCTGAGATAAAAGACCGATCCCCCAAGGTCTTTTTAAACTCCCTGAACGCGATGCCCCACACGATGCCTTCAAAAACCATTGCCAAGCCCAGCACGATATAATTGATATAAACATCTGTCAGAGGTTGTGGGTTATGGATACGGTGCCAGCCTTCGTAAAACGAAATTCCAGCGCCCAACGAAAAAATAAAAATAGCCACAACAAAGGCCCAAAAGTAAACTTCCTTACCGTGGCCAAAGGGATGCAGGTCCGTTGGCGGTTCCTGGCTTCGTTTGAGGCCCATCAACAGGAATACTTGGTTACCTGTATCGACCAATGAATGAATACCCTCTGACCACATGGCAGAACTGCCGGTGAAAAACGCTGCGGTGAATTTGGTGACAGTAATTGCAGTGTTGCCACCGAGGGCTGCGTAGATGGCGACTTTTGAGGAATGGGAAGACATGGAGGACAAGGCACTTTCAATCTATTTGTATATGTTCCTTTTATAGTAAAATTACCTTTGATCAAAACAGGCTCTGGCGCGTAGGCTGAAAGCCATGCTTAGGCTTGTCTGTTTATTGGCGGGAATGTGTCTGCCGTTGTCCGGTGCAATGGCCGACAGCCATGGTATCGCGATGCATGGGAGCCCCAAATACAAACCTAATTTCAAACACTTCGACTATGTAAACCCTATGGCACCCAAGGGCGGCACGCTGGTGCTCAGTCGGGTCGGCAGTTTCGACAGCGTGCATCCGTTCATCATCAAGGGCGTGCCGGCGCAAGGCTCCGGTCTGGTCTATGAACGCTTGTTGGTGAGAAGTCGGGACGAGCCGTTCACCTTGTATGCCCGCATTGCCAAAACAGTGGAGATGCCAGAAGACCGTACGTCCGTTACGTTTGCCCTCAGACCCGAGGCACAGTTCCACGACGGCACGCCAATTCTTGCGTCCGATGTGGCATTTACCTGGCGGACGTTTCGCGACAAGGGTCGTTCTAACCACCGGTTGTTCTATAAAGAAGTTGCCAAAGTTGACGTCTTGGGGCCGCGCAAAATTCGGTTTCAGTTTCGCCCCGGCGGCAATCGGGAATTACCGATGATTATGGGTCTAATGCCCGTTTTATCGGAAGGGTATTATAAGAACATCCAATTTGAGAAGACCACCTTGAAGCCCCCAATGGGCAGCGGTCCCTATAAATTGGAGACCGTGGACCAGGGCAGGTCGGTGACCTATCGACGGGTTAAAAATTATTGGGGCAAGGATTTGGCTGTAAATCGGGGTCGTTACAATTTTGGCACGGTCCGCTTTGACTATTACCGCGATCAGGTCGTCGCATTGGAGGCGTTTAAGGCGGGGCTGGTTGATTTGCGCCACGAAAAAGATCCAGGCCGTTGGGCAACAGGATATGCCTCCCCGGCATTCGCGCAGGGAAAGATAATTAAGGGTGAATTTTCACACGGTCTACCTGGCGGCATGAAGGGGTTCGCGTTCAATACGAGACGGCAAATATTTAAAGACCGAAAAGTCCGCCAGGCATTGGCATTTGCCTTTGATTTTGAATGGGTTAACAAGAATTTTTTTCATAACTCTTATGCCCGTACAGACAGTTATTTTACGAATTCGGAGCTTGCTGCCAGGGGCTTACCAAGTGCTGCAGAGCGCGCTCTTCTAAAGCCGTTTCAGAAATCTCTGCCACCAGAAGTCTTCGAAAAATCCTATCAGCCGCCTCATACCGACGGCAAAGGCTCAGACCGAAAGGGTCTTCGCACCGCTATGAAGCTGTTGCGGAAAGCCGGGTGGAAGCTTCAGGGAAAACGCATGATGACCGCTACGGGCACCTTGGCAAAGTTTGAAATTCTTTTGGTCAATCCGCGTAATGAACGATTGGCGCTGGCATACGCCCGCAAATTGCGTCGGATGGGAATTGGCGTGAACGTGCGGACGGTCGATTCGTCGCAGTATCAATTTCGCCTCAATGCCTATGACTTCGATATGATCATTTATTGGTGGGATGAAAGCCTATCACCTGGGAACGAGCAGGCATTTTATTGGAGTTCCGGGTCGGCGGACACCGAAGGCACGCGCAATTATCCGGGTATCAAGAGCCCCGCCGTGGATGCGATGATTAAACACTTGGTTTCGGCCCGAACGCGATCTGATTTGGTCACCGCAACCCGGGCCATGGACCGGGTGCTGCAATGGGGGCATTACGTGGTACCGCTTTTTCATTTGCCAAAAGATCGACTGGCCTATTGGGACAAGTTCGGTTTTCCTATTCGTTCTCCTTTGCAGGGCTACCAATTGGATACTTGGTGGGCTAAAACAGAAAAATAATTTCCAATCAAAGGATACAAACGTGACGGATCAAATTGATACCCCAGCAAATTTCTTAGTATTAATGGCGGACGAACATAACCCTAAGTTCTTGGGGTGCGCGGGTCATGATCTGGTAAAAACACCTAACTTGGATGCCTTGGCGGCGCGCGGTACACGGTTTACCAGCGCCTATACAAATTCCCCAATCTGTGTGTCGGCACGGGCCAGCTTGGCGACCGGGCGCTATGTGCATGAACATCAGTGCTGGGATAACGCGATTGCCTACGATGGCACGCCGCCGGGCTGGGCGCACAAGTTGCAGGACGCCGGTCATCCCGTCACTTCGATCGGCAAGCTGCATTATACCTCCGCGGATGCTCCCGGTGGCTTCGATAAACAGGTCATGCCCATGCACATTGCGGGTGGGGTCGGCGACTTACATGGGTCCGTCCGCGATGAAATTCCCGTGCGCTACCAAAGCGAAAATATGTCCAAACAAGTCGGTCCCGGCGTTACCAAATATCAGGACTACGACCGCAATATTACCGACGCCGCCTGCAGTTGGTTAAATGAAGCGGCTTCAAACCCCTCTGAAAAACCTTGGGTTCTGTTCGTATCGTACATCTGCCCGCATTTTCCGCTGATCGCACCGCAGGAATATTTTGATATGTATGCGGATGTTGACATCCCCCTGCCCAAACAACGCCTTGATGACATGGATGAAACCCACCCCTGGTGGCAAGGGTTTATGGGCTCCTACATTTTCGATCAGTATTTTATGGACGATGACCATCGGCGACGTGCCATTCAAAACTATCTGGGGCTCTGCACGTTTCTTGATGACAACATTGGGCGTGTGCTGGCGGGACTTGAAGCTGCAGGCCTCGGTGATACCACCCGTGTTGCCTACTTCAGTGACCATGGCGACAACATGGGTGCCCGAAAGATGTGGGGTAAATCGACCATGTATGAAGAATCTGTTGGCGTGCCGATGATGTTGGCAGGGCCGGGGATAGAGTCTGGTCAGGTGCGCAAAACCCATGTTTCGCTGATTGATGTTTATCCGACTGTTCTTTCTGGCGTTGGAGAATCCGTGAATGACGAAACCTTGCCCGGCACCTCGTTGCTGGAAATTGTCAACGCATCGGATGACCCGGACCGGACCGTGTTCAGCGAATATCATGGCGCGGGTGCCCGGACCGGGGCCTTCATGCTGCGCCAAGGTCCGTACAAATACATCCACTATGTAGATTTCACACCGGAGCTTTATGATCTGGAAGCGGACCCAGAAGAACTTCATGATCTATCTGCATCGCCGGACCATCAGCAATTGATCAAAGATTTTGAAAAACAACTCAGGTCTATGATCGACCCGGAAGCCATCGACCGTACCGCTAAGAAAGATCAAGCAGCCTTAATTGAGCAGCATGGCGGGCGTGAGAAAATTGTCTCCGGCGGCGGCATCCATGGTACCCCCGTACCCAAAGAAGGGCTGGCGAATGTGGATTAATTTTTTATAGAAGTGCGTCGAACAGTTCGGGCCCCAGCTTTTCCCGGTAGCTATCGACCAGAGGCCGGGCGGCCTCAACAAATTTGGCCCGCTCCGCCTTACTTAGATGAACGACATCATTTTCTGATGGAACCAGGCGCGACAACACCACTTCGTCTTCGGCGATGGCAAGACGTCGCTGCTCGTGCGTGGCTTCAATAGCCGCGGCCTCAATTGCATCGCGGACGTCTTGAGGCCATGCGTCGTAGACCTTTTGGTTACAAAGAAACGCTGCGACACCGAAAATGTGTCCGGTGAGTGTAATGTGACGATGATGCTTGTGGAGATTAAAGTTGTAGGTGCTGGACAGGGAATTTTCCTGGGCATCGAAGTCGCCCCCGTCGATTTGTTCAACGAGATATTTTATGTCGAGTTGAGTAGAATTGAAGCCCAACTGTCTTAGGCCTTCGCCGGGAAGTGGTGTCATCTGCGTCCGAATTGTTAAACCGGCGCAATCCTCTGGCGACCGAATGGGGTGGGCACGATTGGTGATGTGGCGGAAGCCATTGTCAAAAAACCCCATCACATGAAACGGCGTCGCTGCACGAAATTTATCTTTTAGAAGTTGGCCTACGTCGCCGTCCAGTGCCTGGTAAACTTTTTGGCGGTCACTTACCACGAAGGGAAGGTCAAAGAATTGACATTCGGGTACGGCCTCTGTGAACCGAATGGTGGAGATATAAAACATTTCATAAACGCCGCGTTCAACCATGCCCAGCAGGTCGCCGGATTTGTGACCCTTGTCCAAGACGTTGTTGTCGACTTCAAATTGCAGGCGGTCGCCCAGGCGAGCCCTTAAGGCTTTACCGAAGGCCTGCACGCCTTTGGTATGAACGGAATCGGCTCCTTGGTAGCCAGCGACAGAAATTTTGATAGACTCAGATGTCATGAAGTAGGCTCCGAAATTTAATTATTATTTGCGACGGCCACTTGATTGCGGCCACCATTTTTTGCGGCATACAGCGCATCGTCCGCCGCCTTGGTTAATTCGGCCGGGTCGCTAATCGGGGGACATCCGGCGATGCCACAACTGAAGGTCACGAAGAATTCATTCTCATCCGAGAAATGTCGAATACTGGCAAAGCCTTCGCGGATTTGATCCAACACCCGCTCGGCTGCTGAAAGGTCTGTGTTGGGCAATATCACGGCAAATTCTTCACCGCCGTAGCGACCCACAATATCTGTTTTTCGAAGTCGTTGGCGCAGCACCTGGGAAATGGTTTTGATCACCACGTCGCCGGTCCAATGCCCATAGGTATCATTGACCTTTTTGAAGTGATCGATATCAACCATAGCAAATGTCAGCGGCAAGCCATCCCGTTCGGCGCGGTTCACTTCGGCCTCCAGTTGTTCTTTTATTTTCGAATGATTGGCCAGTCCGGTCATGCTGTCGCGGGAAATTAGCGATGCCAATGACCGAGCCCGTCGAGCCCGCGCCATGACCGAAGAAACCAAAACGTCCGGCTGCACCGGCTTGGTCAAGATATCGGTGCCGCCGGAATTCAGTGCCAGCAGGCGTTGGCTAAAGCGTTTTTCCGCGGACAAAAAGACAATCGGAATTTGCATAAAGTCATCGTTTTGTCGGACGACGCTGGCCAGTTCGATGCCACTGCACCCTTTTAAATTGATGTCCATCAGCATCAGGTCGGGACGAAAGTTGGTCAGGGGCTCCATAATTTGAAGCGGATCGTGCACCAATTGAGTAACGGCGCCTGCATGTTCCAACAGCAAGGCGTTGAAATCCGCCAAGTCAGGGTCATCCTCGACAATCAAAATTCGATACGGCTCAATCTCGTCGGGGGTGGTCAGCTGATCCAGCATTTCAACCATCCGCGTGGTATCCACGGGCTTGCGAAAAAATCCTTGAATGCCGGTGCGTACAGCTTCCAAGCGGATCGGCATGCTGTCGTGGTCGCTCATAACCAGGCCGGCAGGCGGCGTATCACAGACCTGTCTGATTTCCTTGAATAGGTCGAACTCTATGGCGTTTTCAGGCTGGCTAACGTCCAAGATTACCGCTGCAGGTGGACGGGATTGAATGGTATCCACGGCCTCTCCCCAATCAACCAAGGCAGCGGTCTCATAGCCAAAGTGAGAAAGTTGCGCCATCAAATCCTTATCAGGCTCATTCGCCATGCTGATTAAATAGATGAGGGGGTGGGTTTCTGTTGCCTTGGTCGATGCATCGCTAACAGCTGCCTGGGCTTGGTCCAGATGGTCCTCGTCTCGGGGTGCGGTAATCAGATCGCGAAGCCGCCGGGTTAATGATCGAATACGCTGCCGCTCATCTTCATTTAAAGACTGCTTGTTGTCTCGGAGACCAATCAACGTTTCTTCCAGCCGCGCCGCGACCTCGCTAATTTTACCAAAGCCAAGCGTACCTGCCGACCCGGCCAATTTAGAGACCGGCGGGATCATATATTCGATGGCCAGCGCCGACTCAAATGACGTCACCGTCTTCATTAATTCAAGGCAAGCATCCTCAATCTCGCCGACACGGCTGTCTATTTTGCCAGCGAATTGAAGGCTGGCTTCTTCAAGCTTATCTTTAAGACTCATAGCGCCATATTAGTCATAAATTGAGGTTTGGGGCCAGCAGCCCGGTTCATTGTTGTGTTAAGAATTTGTCGAACAGGAACGGATCATCGAAGTGTCGGCGTCCGATGAAGGCTGTCGCGTGCCCTCCCCACTGACGCATGGCGCCTGCGCTGGCGACACCCATGGACCATAATAAAAATCTCTCGGGTCGGGCACTTTGGACAACGATGCCATCAGGACCGTATAGACTTCGTCGGTTGCCGGCACTTGTCGGAAGGGACCTGAGTACGTTTTCATCAACCAAGCGGTAGGGCGTTGTTTTGGCGGCTCCTGCCTCTTTGGTGAGTTCTACACCCGCTAAATAATGGGTGCCCGGCTTAAGTAGGAGCCGAATCCGTTGGCCTGAAGCTGGAACGGGCCCAGGTGTCGGGGCCAAGGGGGGCTCGCCAAAAGCGGCATTCGCAATCTCGGGTTTCAGCCGCTGAGGCCGAGCCGGGAAAAACAAATGATAACAGCCACAAGGATGAATCGAATCATAGATGATCGGTCGGCCCACTTTGTTCAATGTAACCCGCCAAATCAATCCGTCTAAATTTCCGGCAAACAAATCAAGCGGCCCAGCCGACGTGCGCGCGGGAAAGAACGCGGTGTAAACCAGTTGCAGATGGGTCTTATTGCCGATTTGGGTGAAGGCGATGCGGCGAAACACGACCGGGTCCTTTACATCAACCTCAAGGGCGTCGGTTTTGGTGTAGACAGGCAGGCCAATCCTATCGTCGCGGCTCTTGTAACCAACTCTATAGACGGGGGCGAAGGCATTCAGAATTAACTCCCGATCCCCGGGTGAAAGCACAGGCAATCCCAATTTGTCCCGCTTGATCTGCCGCATCAGATCACCAACAACCGTCGTATCAAATGCGGCTAGCTTGGGGGCGAAAGTTATCGCCTTGCCAGTTCCGAGGCCCGTCTTAAAATCTCGCTGCTGACTTCGTCGCAGGTGTTTATATCCAAGCCAAATTGGCACGGAGGTTAGTGGGTAGAGCCCTGCCACCCGGGCAAACGTATTATAATGATCCGGTACTGTGGCCGTATCTCGCAAGATTTGTCGACCTCGATCATCAGCCAAATCATGGGTTTGTAAAAGTCGGGCACATTCTTCCAGTCGCGCCACCGAAGATTTAATATTGTGCCGTGTTTTTGTCGGAAGATTGGCCAATTCAACGCTACGTGCCGTCCGGGCTAAAGCTCTCATTCTACCGACCCAAGCGTTAAACGCAGGCCCCGATCTTGCTGTATTGGCATGAGAGGCCAGCAATCGATTGATCCTAAGATAAGGAAATCCAGCAATGCGCACTGTCTCTGCATCTGCCACTGGCGCAACCGCCTGATCGACCCCCCTAAATACGGCAACACAGGACTGTGCCGCCGCGTCATTCATACGACTCGCGGCCAAGCGCTCCTCGACGCCGGCACACCCAGAGGCCCCAACCGCCACCAGCACCCAAATGCCCAAGCGTAAAGATTTTAGGATGTTTACCATAACCCCATTGTGTCGCCGTGAGGTAAGCACGCCAAGTAAATAAGGCTAAGCAGTCCTCATCAAAAAGTACGACAGCAACGTATTCAATTTAAGGAATGACCAAAAATAATTGGCGCACCCGGCATGATTTAAACGTGTGGCCTTTGCCGACATACGGCGGGGGACTCTGGTTAGACCCCAGCCGTGCCCACCATTAAAATCGAGGACTTAGTAGACACCTGACCCAACCCAGATATCGAAGTTCACGGAACGGGCTACGCTATGACGGAGAAAGAACGCACAAATTATCAAGTTGAACTTTCAGTGATCTGACGAAAATTACGTCGTGCGACGCCACGTGGTTTTCTCTTTTTTAGGCGGTTTGCCTCCCAGTTGCGCTTTTCGGCAGCCACGATCAGCGTCTGTTGGCTGCCCTGAGCCTCCGCACCATCGGTGGGTTGGCGCTTTACGTAATCACCGTTGGGCAACATGTCCCACGCTGAAAATTGGTCATCGAGTTGCAAGTTAAAAATGTAATCCAATTCGGCACACCAATTTGAATCGGTTACCGGAGTCAAGACTTCAACTCGACTTTCCAAATTCCTGGACATCAGATCTGCGGACCCGATGAAAAATTCATCGTCGCCATCGTTCCCGAAATGGTAAATCCTACTGTGTTCAAGAAATCGTCCGACAATTCCAATCACAGAAATATTGTCACTGACCCCAGGAACACCGGGCCGCAAACAGCAGGTGTCACGGATGATCAATTGCACTTTGACTCCGGCCTGGGACGCCCGGTAGAGCGCACGAATTATTTCGGTGTCTTCCAGGGCGTTGCACTTGAAGCGAATCAGTCCCGCTTTGCCCGTTGACTGATGATTGATCTCCCGTTTGATCCTGTTGAGGAGTTTGTTCTTCATCGCCTTAGGTGCCGCCAAAATCTTTCTATAGGTTCGGGACGGCTTGTAACCGGTGGTTAAATAGTTAAACAGTTCAGTTAAATCAGCGCCGATTTTGTCATCGCTGGTCAGCAGTCCCAAATCAGAATACAAACGGGCAGTCCCAGAATGGTAATTGCCGGTGCCGATATGGGCATAACGCCGCAGTCCTGAGTAATCCTTACGGACGACCAGAATAGCCTTTGAATGGGTCTTTAGGCCGACGACACCATAATTGACATGGATTCCCGCTTCTTCCAGTCGGTTTGCCCATTTGATATTCGCGGCTTCATCAAAACGAGCCTTCAGTTCAACCACGACAGCAACTTGTTTGCCGTTTTTCGCTGCGTCGATCAGCAGGTTAATAATCTCACTCTGCGATGATGTCCGGTAAAGCGCCATCTTGATCGCCAGCACCTTGGGATCCTTGCTGGCTTCCCGAAGGAACCGCTCAACAGAGGTTGAAAAAGATTCATAGGGGTGATGAAGCAGAATCGAGCCCGCGTCACGAATTGTGTGAAAGATATTCTTATCTTCGGTCAGTTTGATGTTATTGATGGGGTGATGGTCAGGATCATGAAGTTCGTTGACATCAAGCATTGCGATTTCCATCAGGTCCGCCATGCCCAACAGACTTGGAACAGCAAAAACATCGCTGGCTTCATCGAGCCCCAGTTCACTGGCAAGCATACCTTGATGGGTGGGATCGATTCCCTCGTCAACTTCGAGGCGAACCGTTGGCGCAAACTTTCGATCTCGGAGTTCTGTCTCGATCATTGCCAATAGGTCATCGGCCTTTTCCTCGTCGCGCTCCGTATTTGCGTTCCGTGTGACGCGGAATATATCACACGACAGAACTTCCATGCCCGGGAAGAGCAGGTCCAGGTTATGGATCATAACTTGTTCCAGCGGGATGAAGGTCAGGCTGTCGCCAACTTGGATAAAGCGAGGTGTGTTTCCGTCCGTAGGGACCTTAACGCGCGCTTGCACGGTGTCGTCTTCTTCCGGAAATTGGAGAGTCGTCAAAAGATTTAGAGAAAGGTTCGACAGAAATGGAAACGGATGAGCAGAATCCATAGCCAACGGAGTCACCAGTGGAAAAATATTTTCATAATAATCGTCACGTACTGTCGCCTGTTCCGCTTTTGAAAGCCGAACGTAGTCGGTAATAACAATATTCTTACTGGCGAGGTCCCGGATAACACCTTTAAAGACAATTTGCTTTTGTCTATTGAGCTCCTTAATCATAATTGTGGATTGATCAATTTGCTCTTGTGGCGTCCGTCCATCGTCGGTCTTCGCATGAACGCCAGCGCCAACCTGCTCCTTCAAACCGCCGATCCGTTTCATAAAGAATTCGTCGATGTTGGAACTAACAATTGCAACGAACTTGAGTCGTTCGAGAAGTGGGTTTTTATTATTGCGAGCTTCATCGAGAACGCGGAAATTGAACTTGAGCCAAGTTAGTTCTCGATTCAAATAGTACTTTGCACCCCGCAATCTAGCCTCTGGAACAGGTCGTTTTCCAGTAGGTTTTTGTGTGGGTTTTGCAACAGCTTTCTTTTCGGCAACACGCCTCTTTGCCGCACTGGGTTTTGCCGCCCGAGCGGGCTTCGCCACCGGATCGGGCTTCGCCACTGGATCGAGTTTAATCAAATTTTCGTTTTGCGGCTCAGGTATTTGGCCCATGACTTCATGCCTCCTTGGCAGTTCCGGTTGGCGGCCCGGGTATTAATCGTATCAATCGTAACAATCGGGAACAAATGTCTGGTGGGACATTGGTGGACGGACGTAGCCTTCTGTCGTTTTCCTATCAGGCAATTGCACCGGATCGGGTGTTACATCCTGATAAGGGATCATGCTTAACAGGTGGCTCATACAATTCAGCCGAGCTCTTTTTTTAGAGTCTGCTTCGACAACATGCCACGGTGCATGCTTGACGTCTGTGTGGAGGAACATGTCGTCTTTGGCCCTGGAATACTCGACCCAGCGGTCGCGAGATTCCAAATCCATGGGACTCAGTTTCCACTGTTTTGTCGGATCATCAATCCGCCCGCGAAACCTGCGTTCCTGTTCTTCGTCACTGACCGAGAACCAGTATTTGATCACGGTTATCCCTGACTGAACGAGCAAGCGTTCGAAATGCGGACAAGCATGAAGAAAGTATTGGTGTTCTTCTTCAGTGCAGAATCCCATGACGCGCTCAACGCCCGCGCGGTTGTACCAGCTTCGATCAAATAGAACCATTTCGCCAGCTGCGGGCAGGTGGGTCACGTAGCGTTGGAAATACCATTGAGTTTTTTCCCGCTCTGTCGGCATTCCCAATGCGACGACTCGACAAATTCTAGGATTGAGGCATTGGGTTATACGTTTGATAACCCCACCCTTTCCGGCCGCATCGCGGCCCTCAAAAAGAACGACAACCTTATGGCCCTTTTCCTTGATCCAGCCCTGTTGTTTGACCAATTCGACTTGGAGCCGCGCGAGTTCCGCGTTGTAAAATTTATTCGGAATCTTTCTTTTTGTTGATTCCTGTGGCTCAACCGTTTCTTCTGTATCCATAATGACGTCTCCCTTGAAAAGCCTACGAGGTCAATCCAAAGCATTAAAATTTTGACCAAGTAGGCAACTGGTATAACTCTAGAGCAATTAACAGTATATGACATAAGTCAATTTTTAGGCACACAAGTAAGAAGGCGGCACTCGTGAAAACTCTCTATCTACTACGGCATGCAAAATCCAGTTGGGAGGATCCCCATTGGGACGATTTTGACCGCCCCCTAGCACCACGTGGAATCAAAGCCTGTAAGCAAATGAAAGCGTATTTAAAACAAAATAAGATTAAGCCCGACTTAATTATTTGCTCCCCCGCGGAACGTGCGAGAGAAACTTATATGCGCATTGCAGGTGCCTTTTCTCGAAAAACGGAAATCAAGTTCGAGCACACGCTCTATGATGCAAACAGCCAAACCTTGTTGAAACGGCTCCGCCGCGTCGACCGCAAGGTATCTTCCATTATGATGATTGGGCATAACACCGCACTGGAGCACTTTGCGCTGGCGTTGACCAGCGGTACAGAGACCAAGTCACTCGCCCGCATGCGAAAGAAATACCCCACCCTGGCGCTTGCTAGTATTAAATTTCAAAGAGGGACATGGGCCTCGGCCAGCCCTGGCTGCGCCCGGCTGAGCGACTTTGTCGTTCCCCGCGACCTCAAAGGGGGGAAGGTGAAAAAGTAGCGTATCTTGAATAGATAAACCGATA
>JABJKH010000074.1 GCA_018660465.1 Rhodospirillaceae bacterium | reverse complement strand
GTTATCTTCACTGGTTGCTAGCGTTAGTCGCAATCAAAAAGGGAGATTTAAAAGCGAGTTTTGATCAGGAACTAGATTTTATAAACAAACGAAACGATCAGCTCTGGAAAAGCTTAGGCCTCAAGAAATTAGCAGCTAAAGGCTATATGCCTGCTCAATTTGAATTGTTTCGGCGGTATAATCTAGAAACTCCATCGCTCCAAAATACAGTACGGTCTATCTTTTGGCTCACAGTTTATAAAGCTAGCGGTGGCAAAGAGAACCCTTGGGAGAAATTTGATTCTCACTTTGATCAAGCAGGTGCCGATAAATTACGGTCGTTATTTAAAGGGAGGTTTTAAAAATTTAGCCACAGTTTAGTCGCTCACGTTTTTGAGTGTTCGCCCGGAGTTCCCATTTAAGCTCAGTTTCTTTCTTAAGGTATGATTCGTATTCTGGAACCAGTTGATTTTTAAGTGCTTCGAGTTCATTAAGTTTTGCATCTATTTTATCCCGTTCCTGCAATTTACTCGCCAAGTTCCAGGCTGTTCTAAACAATGTGAGCATCGCCGAAGGTAAATTGGGCTTGGGAATTTTTCTTGGAATTGATTTCAAAAGAGTCTCGGCTAGATTTTCATCATATTTTCGGTATTCACTTACTAGGTCCCTGCGGAGTCCTTCTAGCTTAGAATATCTCCGGTTCACTTCTGGGGATACCTTATTAATTTTTTGATTAATTGTGTATCCATCGACTTCAAGTGAACGGCATTCATCTGCGTGATCTCCCTTATTTGATTCTTGAGGCTTTCTGTCATCGGCATTAGCTTCATTTCCTTTCTCACGACCACCATCACCATTTTCTTCATCTTCGTTGGCGGCTATTTGAATTTGAAACAATCCCTCATTCGGTTTCCACCTGAGGGCAGCACCATCGGGCAAAGTAAGCGCCTTGCCATTTACCGTCAGCGCATACGTTGGGTGCATGGTTTTGGATTCTGTTCGGGTTTGGTCGTCGGTTTTTAGGAAGGTGGTTTCAGGGTCGAAGCCTTGGGCTTTTAGGTCGGTTTCGAAGCGCTGTTTTATGACCTCGGCGGAGAGCGATGGGTATTCGAGTTCTGGCGCGTGTTTGGTGAGACGACCTGATCCATCGGCGCTGGTTTCTGCCCACGAGCGTCTGAGTTCCAGGAGTCCGAGTTCCTTGGCGATTTGATGGTCGCCTGTGTGCATGAAGTAGGTTTTATACGCCTTGATGTAGTCTTCGCGGAGTTCAGGCATGACCTTGCGCGGTTTTGGCAGGTTGGGGATGGTCGGGCGTTCTGGTGCGGGGACAGGAATTGGGTTTGGCATTGGCTCTGGCGAGGGATCAGGGGCCGGGTCTGGGTCAGGGTCAGGCGCTGGCGCTGGCAAAGGACCGGACAGGGACGGCGGGGTGTCGAGTTTCACATTTTCACCCGTATTAGCCGTTCCCTGCCCGGCCAGATCCCCTTCCAAGCCCGGAGCCGTGTCTCGGACGGGGATATCTTGTGCGACGTTGGCGGGATTTAAGGGATCGTTGTCAGAAAACTTGGCCATGGGAGGCTCCTGGTTTGTGGTGTTTTTTAGCGTTAATTATTCAAAGCGATGAGAATGTATGAATATTTCGTACAAAAGTCAAACGATTTTTTCGTACACTTCACATAAGCCTAGCCCAGCACCCTTTATCTAGAACATTTCTAAACTGTGATATTTCACAGCTTGACTTTTGGTGGGGAAAAGAAGAAGTTCGTGCTAACGATTTCAAGGGACGAAATCCACACAATTAAGGTTGGATTTTACCCTTAAATTTTCTGGCAATTATTCTCGTAAAGAATAGGATAAAGACCTTGAGACCATTTGAATTTGTTTCGGCATCCAATGCGGAAGAAGCGGTTAAAGCCTTGGCTGCGGCGGCCCCCAATGGCAAGCCTGTTGCGGGCGGCACCGACCTGTTGGTTGAAATCAAGCATGAGGCGTCGGCGGCAGAGACCTTAGTCGATGTCTCCCAACTGGAAGAACTGCGTGGGATTGAACTAACAGACGAGGGCCTCCGCATCGGTGCATCGGTCACCCATACGGAAATCATGGACTCTGACCTGGTAGCGGAGCACGCCCCTGCTCTGCAAGATGCGGCGCATACGATTGGTGCTGTACAGACCCGGACTTTGGGGACGTTGGCTGGGAATCTCGTGACTTGCGTACCGTCCATGGACAGTGGCCCAACGCTGATGGCGTTGGAAGCGACGGTGAACATCTTGGGGGCCAAGGGTGCGCGGACGTCGAGCCTGGAAGATCTCTTCGTATTTGTACGCAAAACATCATTGGAAGCAGACGAGATCATCACCGACATCGTGGTGCCGAAAAAGAACCTGAAAAAACCGACGGTGTTTCATAAATTTGGACTGCGCAAGGGCCAAGCCCTGGCTCTTGTAAATGCGGCTGGGTCTCTCCATGTGAAAGACGGCAAGATGACGGATGTGCGGATTTCGTTGGGTGCAGTCGCGCCTGTTGTCATCAGGTGTCTTAAGGCGGAAGCCCACCTGGAAGGCAAGAGCGCGGATGATGCCCAAGCCATCAACGAGGCGGCAGAAATCGCGCTTTCGGAAACCGCCCCCATCGACGATTTTCGCGCCTCCAAGGCGTACCGGAATGAACTGATCAAAGTCTTGACCAAGCGCTGCGTGGAACAATCCATCGCCCTTGGCCAAAAATAGACGAGTTAGTAGGAGCAAATATCCATGGAAATTAAAGTCACCGTAAACGGCGAAGAAAAGACCGCTAGCGTGCCGCCGGAAACGACGCTCCTCAGTGCGCTTCGCGAACAGTGGGGCATGACCGGATCGAAGTCCGGTTGTGAAGTTGGCGACTGTGGTGCGTGCACCGTCTTACTGGATGGCAAGCCGGTCAATTCGTGCTTGGTTCTTGCCGGTCAGGCGAATGGTAGAGAGGTCCTTTCCATCGAAGGGCTCGGCACACCAAACAACCTGGACCCGATTCAAAAGATTTTTGAAACCCATGCTTCCTTGCAGTGTGGCTTCTGTGGCCCGGGGGTCATCATGTCGGCCAAGGCACTACTGAACAAAAACCCCGATCCGACGCGCCTGGAAGTTCGCGATGCATTGGCAGGCAATCTCTGCCGTTGCACAGGGTACGTCAAAATGATCGACGCGGTTATGGAACTCGCTGCAAATAATAAGTCCGAAGCGGCTTAAGGGTAAGGAAACACATCATGGTCATTACAGTCAAAGACGGCGCCGCTACTGATACAAACACGCCGGAACTTCTTAAACGCGCAGACGCTGAAATCAAACTCCCCGCAGCGCCTAAGAAGGGTAGCGATCTTCAAACGATCATTGCCGATGCCAATCAACAGACCCCAGCCGTCGGCCAGCGGGTCGTGCGGGTTGATGCCCGCGCCCATGGCTTGGGCCGGACCGAATACATCGACGACATGACCTGGCCCAATCAATTGTTCGCCAAGGTCAAGCGCGCCGAAATCGCCCATGCCCGGATCAAAAGCGTAGACGTCAGCGAAGCGGCTAAAATGCCCGGCGTTAAGGCGACCTTGGTCGGCTCGGAAATCCCGGTCAATTCCTTCGGCCCTTCGCTTCAGGACCAACCTCTGATCAACGCCGACAAGGTGCACCACGTTGGTGACCCGGTTGCAGCTGTCGCGGCAGAGACCGAACAGCAGTGCATCGATGCGCTGAAAAAGATCAAGGTCGAGTATGAGCCTTTGACCCCGATTTTTAATCCCATCGACGCCATGAAAGAGGGCGCACCGCAGGTGCACGACGGCAAGAGCAACATCTATGCCTCCAAACAAATCAAAAAGGGCGACGCCGAGAAAGCCTTCGCCGAATGTGATCATATTTTTGAAGACTCATTCACCACCCAAATGATCGAACACGTACCGATGGAGCCGCATGCTTCTGCTGCAACTTGGGACGTCAACGGCCGCTTATTGGTGTGGTCGTCATTGGGTCGGATCACGTTAGGCCGGGCGGACCTCAGCCGAATTCTGCAAGTCCCCTACAACAAAATCCGCGTCACCGCGACCATCGTCGGCGGCAACTTCGGCGGCAAGAACGAACTGACGGTTGAGCCGATCTTGGCCTTGTTGGCGAAGAAGACAGACCGCCCTGTGCGGCACGTCTATACCCGCGAAGATGAATTTCTGTCATCCACCACCCGCCATCCGTTCTATATGGATTACAAAACAGGCGTCATGAACGACGGCAAGATTGTCGCGCGTAAAATCAAAATCGTCTGCGACGGTGGTGCTTATTGTTCGTGGTCGGAAACCACCATGGGCAAGGGCTGCATCTTAGCCGCGGGTCCTTACAACATTGATAATCTGGAAGTGAACGCCTACGCGGTCTACACCAACAAGGTCATGACTGGTGCCATGCGCGGCTTCGGTGCCCCGCAGGTTTGCTTCGCCTATGAATCTCACATGGATGACATCGCTCATGCCCTCGGGTTAGACCCCTTGGAAATTCGTATGAGGAATGCCTTCCATGAAGGATCAAGCAGCCCCACGGGCCAACAATTAGCATCCGTTGCCGTTCGCGAGTCATTAAAAATGGCGTCAGAACGCGCCGGTTGGAAGGAGAACTAAGTCATGGCGATTAAAAAAGGACGCGGCATGGCCTGCATGTGGTACCCGATTGGGTTCACTGTGATTTCCAATCCCTCCGCCGCAACGGTCATGGTCTGTGAAGATGGCACCGCAACGTTGCAAACCGGTACGGTCGAAACCGGCCAGGGTTCGTTAACAGCCCTCGGTCAAATTTGCGCCGAAGCGTTGGGTATTTCCTTGGATGATGTGAACATCGTCAGTGGCGATACAGATACCACCCCTATGGACACAGGCGCCATCGCCAGCCGCACGACCTACGTCACCGGCAACGCGATCAAATTAGCAGCAGAACGTGCGCGCACGATCTTGTTTGAATGCGCCGCCCCGATGCTGGGCGTTCGTGTGGATCAGCTTGAAGCCGTGGACCGCACGGTCCGGGTGCTTGGCTTTCCTCAACGCGCCATCAACATCGGCGATCTCGCACACCAATGCCAATTTGTGAATGGGACACCTGCTATTGGTAGTGCGTCTTACAATCCGCCGACGGTGGCCATGGACCCGGAAACCGGCGAAGGCAAACCGTTCAGCACCTACGTCTACGCCACCCAAATCGCCGAAGTCGAAGTCGACGATGAAACCGGCGAAGTTCAGGTGACGAAGATCTACGCGGCCCACGATTGCGGCACGGCGATCAACCCCATGCTCGTCGAAGGCCAAATCGAAGGCGGCATTTCCATGGGCGTCGGCATGGCGCTACAGGAAGAAATGCTGTTCAAGGATGATGGCTCTCAGGTCAACCCGAACCTGACCAACTACATCATGCCGACCAGCCTCGACATGCCGGAAATCGAAGTCGACATCGTCGATAACTACGACCCGACGGGGCCATTTGGCGCTAAGGGTGTCGGCGAGCCAACCGCGGTTCCAACGTCGGGCGCCATCGGTAACGCAATCTTCGATGCTGTTGGCGTGCGGATAAAATCCCTACCCATGACCGCAGAGAAAGTGCTGATGGCGATCATGGACAAGCGGGATGGCGAACAGAAGGCGCTGCCGGCTGCGGAGTAACGAGACGCACTATAGTGAATCCATAGGATCAGAAATTTAGTGAATCATTAATTTCGTACCCCGCGTTTAATGTTTGATTACCCATGCCTATTGACACACTTTTTAATAAATATAAGAATTATAAGTACTATCTATAGGTTTTAAAAAAACAACCCCGGGGGGGGAAGGGAGATGTTCAGTCCGCTTAGGTATGTTGCATTGATTGCAGGTGCCATGACTTTATCGGCCTGCGCTGAAAAGTATTCAATTTGGACTTTTGAGCATTTGGATGTTGACCGTGCGTTTGATCGCGCAATTAAATTATATGATGATATTGGCAAAGGGAATTCTGGCAATTGCGTCGTAGACGGGCACGCATTCCGCGGATTACGGGAGAGTTCGGCATCTTCAAAAAATCTAAAATTATTGATTGTTCATGGTATCGGATACCATCCTCAAGATTACTCTAAGAGACTGGTTCTAAACCTCATCCACGAACTAGGAATGAAAGATAAAGGTGAAGACACCTACAAGCTTAATCTCAAACTCAAGAACGAAAAATCAGAAAATGGAAATGACCTGCCAAATCAGTTTCGACACGGAGCACCCTTTTTAACGATAAAGAATTATCGCAAAGCGGATAAGAATAAATCAGATCCGGGACCAAGCTCTTTAACTATTTTTGAGGTGACATGGTCGCCAATAATTGAAGAGGAGCGGAAAGCTTTACTCTATGATAATGAGGTGAAATTTGGGCTCAAACGGGCATTTATTAATGATAAGATTAAAAGATTTCTGAACGACCGTGCTATCGATCCCCTAATCTACGCACGCAAAGATAATGTAGGGTCTCTGGGTTCAAAAATATTGGATTCGGTAGAACAATCCCTTTGCTGGATGACTCGGGGTGATTGGAGCGACTACCGCTTAACCAAGAAAGATTCTGATCGTTGTGAGTGGGATGGAAAAACTTTAGCACCAGAAAAAAGAACGGCAGCAGATCAGGTCAAGACGGATGAGTATGCAATTGTAACATTTAGCCTCGGCAGCCAGATTGTCATCGATGCACTGACAGAAATGGCTCCGCGATTATCTAAAGAAGATAAATCAAAAAAACCTGATTTAGTGAAATTCTATAATGAATTAAAAAGGAAATCTGTCGCAATTTACATGCTCGCAAATCAACTGCCTGTGCTTCGCATTGGTTACATTTCTAAGTATAAACCAATAACCCGGTCTCGTGGTACCTACTGCAATCCAAACAATACAGATAAATGGCTCAATGAGCTTAACATCGTCGCATTTAGCGATCCCAACGATCTGCTAAGCTATCCAATCCCAGAAAATTATTCCGGCCAACACATTGACTCACGGTTCTGTTCTAAGTTGACCAATGTTGTTCTAAACGTCGCCGAAGAAACTAAATATGCCGCTTATTTAAATTGGGCAAACCCCATCGATGCGCATTCAAATTATGATGCTGACGCCAGGGTAATTCGTCTGATTGTTGATGGGGCCAAGGTGGCAAAATCGAACAAGCGTTTAGTTTTGACCCGGGATATTGGGCTAATAAGTGACGAAAAGAAAAAGGAAGATTTTAAGAAATCGGGATCGGTCTGCACCACTGATGGCTTCATCAAAAACCAGAATTATCGGTAATTTTACTAATATTACTATTTTTACTTTACAAATTACCTAAATTCTGCTATTCTTCCCTGGATGAATAACCAAATAAGGAAAAAGCCATGACTGAAACATGTGCCATTGCAATCGATTTTGAAGTTCACAAGACCATTGAGAATGCCCGGCGAGGGTTTTCTGAGACGCCGAATGAGGCGTTGCGGCGGTTGTTGGGAATTGACACCACCAGAAGTGCAAAGCCGAAGCCACCGACGGGGAAGCCCTGGCGCGGCAAGGGTGTTGCGCTGGCGTCAGGCACCCTGCTCCGCATGGACTACAATGGGGTCGAATATACCGGCGAAATTTCGAATGCCGCGTGGCAGGTCGAGGGTCGCACGTTCCATAGCCCGTCTGCCGCAGCTGGTGGCATTGCGAAGACCAAGTCGGCAAAATCTGTTGCCCTGAACGGCTGGAACTACTGGATGGTGAAACGGCCGGGTGATAGTGACTGGCGGGCGCTGAAAGACCTCAAAGCCTAAGGTCAGCCCGCCCTCTCCTCTGCTTTCGCTTGTCATTTCCAAGTGCGCTTGTCATGATCAGGCAACTAATAAGTGTTTGGCAGGGGTGTCATGGGGATAGTGGAAAACACACGGGTGTTGGCATGGGGGCGCGTGATGGGGCTCATCGCCGTGTCCCTTTGCCTTATTGGCTTTTTCACTGAACCCGCAAGTGCCGCAAAACAGGCGCGCATTGCCTTGGTCATTGGCAACAGTGCCTATGAAAGTAATCCTCTCGCCAATCCGGTCAATGATGCGCGTTTGATCTCTCAAACCCTGCAAGAATTGGGCTTCGAAGTGATCGAGCACCTGGATGTAACCCGCAAAAAAATGCGCCGCGCCATCGTAAAGTTCGAAGAGAAATTGCGCGCTGGCGGGCCAACGGCAGTTGGCTTGTTTTACTATGCCGGGCACGGGCTTCAAGTTAAGGGTAAGAATTTTTTAGTCCCAATCGATGCTGAAATTCAACGTGACTACGAAGTCGATGACGAAGCCGTGGACGCCAATAACATTCTTGAGGCTATGGAGTTCGCCGGCAACAAACTCAATTTTGTGATCCTGGACGCGTGTCGAAATAATCCTTATTCCCGCAGCTTCCGCTCGGCCTCGCGTGGTCTTGCCCGGATGAGTGCGCCCAGCGGAACCTTGGTCGCCTACTCTACCGCCCCCGGCGATGTTGCCGCCGACGGTACCGGGACGAACAGTCCCTATAGCCAAGCCCTGGCGCGGGCCATGCGCATTCCCGGCGCACCCGTTGAACAAGTTTTCAAACAAGTTCGGATTGCTGTCAGAACAAACACCAAGGACGAGCAAACGCCGTGGGAATCATCATCTCTGACCGGAGATTTTTCGTTCCTTCCGAGCGGCAAAAGCGCACCCAAACTTGCGGCCCTACCACCGGCCCGCCCGCTGCCAGCCGCCCGTCCCGCCGCACCTGCACGCGTACCGGCACCCGCACAAGCACCAGTAGCCGATCCAGCCATCGAACTTGAATTCTGGCGGTCAATTAAGGACAGCGATGATGCCGGTGATTACAAAGACTATATGAAGGAATATCCCAAAGGAAAATTCGTTAGAATTGCAAAGCGGAGAATTAAAAAACTAAAAAAATTAAAGGTCGCATCGGTTCGTCCCGTTCCACGCACGACAACGCCGCCGAAGGCCAAGCCCGCCCCTGTTCAACGGCAGGTTCGTTTACCCTTGGCACCACGCCCGAAAGGGGCAAAAATCTTTTTCGTCACGCCTGTGAAACATGACAACAAGTCCGTCCCCTGGGCGACCGATAAAATTCATCAGGCACTCAAAATTGTTCCTAGCAGCCACGTCGTTCGTAATGGCGCGGTCGCACCTACGGATACTTTGGTCAACGCGTCGATCATGAAGCTAGATTACATCAACATCCAAAATCCCAATTATGCCAGTTCCATGGCGGGGGCGGCGTTGATGCAAGGGTTGTTCGGCAATATCGGGCAAGCCATGGCCTCCAGAGTTCGGCAATTCGAAGTCGTTGTCGATGTTGAAGTCATGGTCGTTGCCAACGATCAAACCACCGGCAAGACAATCACAGAAACCGGCCACGGCTACTTAAAAGTCAGTGACTACAGAAACCGCAACACAGCAACTCGACGCGCAGTTGATACCGCCTTCGCCGACGGGGCTAAACGTCTGGCGACACGGCTCTTGGGCAATGCTCCCAAAGCTTGGGTGCAACCAAAGGTGTTTAAGGAAGATAAAGACGAAGACTTCCCCAGCGATGAAGATGACGACAACCTAAACTCTCAATATTAACAAACAAGAACATAGGCAACAAAAAGCCCCCGGCAGGTTTCCCCGCCGAGGGCTTTTTTAAAGACTTAAGCTTAAGCTTGCTTAGGCCGCGATTGCGTCGCTGGCGATGGAGCGGAACTCCTCGTCAGTCAGCAAGCGGCTGGTATCGCTGCCTTTAGCTTTCACAGCCATCAGAATGGCCTGAGCCTGTTCGTCGGTGGCTTGGATTTGGAAACGCTCCAACCAAATTTTGATGGAGTCGATGCCAGAACCCTTACCCATGACAACGTCAGCCGAAGGTTGGCCAACGAATTCAGGACGGAACGGGAACAGTTCGGTCTGGTGCTCGGTGCCACAGTTGCGGAACCAGTTAGCGATGATGCCGGATTCAACTTGGAACACGCTATCGCCAACAACAGAGCGGTTGGAAGGCACGTCGACGTTGGCGATTTCCTGAACCATTTTGGCCAAAGGATAAAGCTTGTCGTAGTTCAGACCACAATCGATGTCATACATGGTCAGCAATGCCATGACGGTATCTTCCGTCGGGGCGTTACCGGCGCGTTCGCCAAGCCCCAGAACGGTGGAGTGCACGACTTCTGCGCCTTCCGCCAAGGCCAAGATGGTGTTCGCAACACCCATGCCGAAGTCCTGATGGAAGTGTGTTTCCAAACGGGTATCGGGGAATTTAGCTTTCACGGCGCGAACGAAGAACTGAACCGCATGCGGCGACAGAACACCGAATGTGTCGACCAACGCCAACGCATCCATGTGGCCTTCGGTGGCAACCCGGTTGATCAGGTTCAATACCCAGTCAATTTCCGAACGCGAGAAATCGATCGGGAAGAAGACAACTTCCAGGCCCTTTTCGTGGGCGTAGGCGGTGGCTTCGATGGAAAGGTCGATGGCTTTCTCGAGCGGCCATTTGTAGGCATTCTCGATCAAGTGGGTGGAAGCCGGAACTTCCATAATCAAACCCTTAACGCCGCAATCGACAGAAGCGTCGATGTCGCCCTTCATGCAGCGGCAGAAGGAATAGATTTCAGGGCCGAGATTACGGCTGTTGATCTCATGGATCGCCTTGAAGTCGGCTGGTGATACAGCAGGCAGACCCGCTTCGATACGGTGAATGCCGGCTTCGGCCAGGCCTTCAGCGATCCGGATCTTGTCATCAAAGCTGAATGCGACGCCGGTTTGTTGTTCGCCATCACGCAGTGTGACGTCGTGGATCTTAACTTCTTTGGCAAACTGGAATTCCTTGGTGACTTCGTCTTCGAAGTTCCAGGAACTGGTGAACCAGTTATCTGATTTCCATGGCTCGGACATGTGTAACGCTCCTTTAGAGACAATCTGAAAAATTCGCAATTGCTGCAAAATCGACGTAAAAAACAGGAAAAAACGGTTGCCCCGGCTACGATTACAATCGGGTGCAGCGTGGCGCGCAATATAGGCGTTCAAACAAGGGCTGGCAAACCCAAAAATGCTTGAATTTAGACAATTTTCGTGCCGTCAGGAACGATTTCTAATTCGTTGGTTCCGAGCCCCATTAACTGATCATAAAGGCAGTATTCATTAATGTCTGATATGGTCAATTTAACAGGCGATATTCATGCCCAATTTCGAAACAAAATCCGGCAATACCCTTCACGGTCCCATGACGTGGATCGCTTCCGACGTGTTTATTGGCAGGTCGTTGGAAGCCTATGGCCAGTATTCAGCGCATGAGACGGTTCTGTTCCAAGCCTTTATCGCCCCAGGATCAACTGTTCTAGATGTTGGTGCCAACATCGGTGTCTTTACCGTTGCGTTGGCCCGGCTAGTGACACCGACGGGGCGTGTTTTAGCGTTTGAGCCGCAGATACCGGTATTTGAGCTTTTATCTTCAAATGTTGAGACAAATTGCTTGACCAATGTGAGCCTGTACCAAGCAGGGGTCGGTCGTGAAGCGGGCACCCTGAACGTGCCGACACTTGATTATGCAGCGGATGGGAACTTTGGCGGCGTTGAACTGTCTCAGGACACAAGTCAGGGCACATCTGTTGATATCATCACCATTGATTCGCTTAATCTGGACGCCTGCCGATTAATAAAAATCGACGTCGAAGGGATGGAAGCACAGGTCATCGCAGGTGCTGGCGAAACCATCCAAAGATTGCGGCCCATCATATATGTTGAAAATGACCGCAAACAGAATGCAGCCGAGTTGATTCTGGCTCTTTTGGGCTTGGACTACCGGCTCTATTTGCATTTGGCCCCGTTTTACGAGCCAAATAACTTTTATAAGAACACCAACAATTATTTCGGCGAAAGTGTTTCGGCCAACATGCTATGCCTACCCCAGGAAGTGGAACAAAATATCGAGGGGCTGCCGGAACTCAAAGCACCTGAGGATTTGGTCTCTATCTTGCCGTAAATTTTTATTTTGCACACAAACATATGTGCATACATAGTTTAAGAACAAAGATAGTATTGTAACCATGCAGATGCGTTATAACACGATCTGGGGCCTCACTTTTGCTGTGGCGTTCATGCTCGCCGCACTTCTTCCGGCGCGTGCGGCCCCGACAGTCAAGCCGGTCACGGTCGCCATGTCGCTGACACCGCTTTCCGCGCCGTTTATTATTGCCCATGAGAAGGGTTATTTCAGAAAGAACGGCCTGGACGTTAAGGTTAAAGATTTCATTGGCGGGCACCGTACCATCAAGGCTTTATTTGAGGGAAAGGCAGACATCGCCACATCATCGGAAGCGGTGGTGATGTTCAACAGCTTCAAACGGTCGGATTTCACCATGGTCTGCACCTTCGTCAGTTCTGACAATGATGTTAAAATCGTAACACGAAAAAACACCAACATTCGTCGTGTTAAGGACTTGGCCGGACGCCGGATTGGAACCGTTTTAGGATCATCAGCGCAGTTCTTCCTTGATGAGACATTGGCTTTAAACGGCGTAGATCGCACGACAATAAAGGTGAGTCACCTGAACCCGGAGAGTGCTCCGGCGGCGCTAAAGCAGGGCGACGTGGATGCGATCGTTGTGTGGGAACCTATCTCGCATCTTGCCCTGACTGGGTTGGGAAAGGATGGTTTCGAGGTTCCCCACGACCGCGCTTATATCGAAACTTTTAATGCCATCGTGATGCGGGATTACGCTAAAAAGAATCCGGATGTTCTAAAACGCATGATTCGATCTTTGATCAAAGCCACGGAATATATCAAGGCACACAGGCAAGAAACCCAGCGCATCGTTGCTTCGCGTCTCGGGAAAGATTTAGCCCTGATCGCGGCGATATGGAAAGATTTCAGCTTCGAGATCAGCCTCCATCAATGGTTGCTTTCGACTCTTGATGCACAGGCACGGTGGGCATCCCAATTAAATCTTGTCCCCGACACAATTCAGCCGAACTATCTGGACTTCCTTTTTATCCCGCCGTTAAAACAAGTAAGCCCTAGTTCAGTAACGGTTTTTTGATAACCTATGCTATTAATTTATACGTCGATGGAACAATACAACTAATACCAAATGCGCATCAGAATCATCATCTTTATGGGGGCGATCATTTCAGCGTTGGCTGTTGGGGGCGTTTCGATTGGTCTTCTGGGGGTATCGCGCAATTATCAAGACGCCCTTGCACGAGACCAGTTTGCACAGGAAATTAGCACGGCAGTATTTCAGTTTTCATCGCTCACCACGGAATATCTTCTCCATCACCACAACACCGCACGTGTCGAGCAACAACTGCTGAACAAGCACCGATCACTTAAAAAGTTGTTGGCTCAGTCAAGCTTCGCCGACACGGCAGATCACGCCAGGGTCGCAAAACTCAAAAAATTTCAGGACAAGGCCTACGCCCTGTTTGTTCGGGCGGTGAAAAGCAACAATTCCGAGCTTATAAATGGTGATCACAGTTTAAGACTGCATGTCCAAGAAACGCGCTTGCTTTCCCAGGTTCAAACGCTGGCTCAAGCCATGGCGTCGCAGGCGACGATCTTATCTGTGCGCAGCCGTCAGGACCTAGGCACAGCAACCACAAACGCTGAGTGGCTGATCGGTTCCTTGATGGCTTTTCTGGCGGCTTTGGGGGGAATTTTCTTAGCCGTGATTATCTGGCGCATCATTGTACCAATCCAAAAACTTCAGGGCGGCATTTCCCGGTTTGGTGCCGGGGAAACAGGGTTTCGATTTTCTTGGAAACGGGACGACGAAATTGGAAACGTCGGTTTGGCCTTCGACAAGATGGCCGATAGCCTCAATGAAAGCGAAAGGAGAACCCAGCGGGAACACACTTGGCTGATGGATGCCATTAACAGTATCAAGGAAGGGTTCGCGCTCTATGACGCCGAAGACAAGCTGGTGGCCTACAACGACAGCTACCTGACCGCGATCGACGACATCCGTGAAATTATAAAACCAGGTACCACTTTTGAAGAGTATCTCCGGGTGCGTAACGAGCGGAACAAGCAAAAATTCGGCCAAATAATGGACGAAGAGAATATTCAAAAACGCCTGGAACAGCATCGCAACCCGACGGCCCCCTTGGAACGGTCTCTTCCTAACGGACGGACCATTCAAATCTACGAATATAAGACTCAAGAAGGCGGCACCGCCCTTCTCCGCGTTGATGTCACGAAGGCGAAAGCGATCGAGCAAGAGTTACGAGAAAGCCAACAACAGCTTTCCATCGCGATTGAAAGCATGAATGAGGCGTTTGCCTATTTTGATGCAGATGAAAAATTGGTTGTATTCAATAAAAAATTTCGCAGCACGCGACCCGGGCATGAGGAAATAATTAAACCTGGAATTTTATTTGAAGAATTTATTCGAATTCCCGCTACTCGGGCACAACCCCTCGACAATCAAGCTCGTGACGAGGCTTGGGTGCAGAATCGTCTTGAACAGTTCCGTGAATCGGACGCCCAATTATATAGAACATTGAATGACGGTCGAACGATCCAAATCAACCAAATTAAAACAAACGATGGTGGTACGGTTCTCTTTCAAACCGATATTAGCAATTTAGTCGAGGCCCGGGTGCAGGCAGAATCCTCCAACCGTGCAAAATCCACCTTCTTGGCAGCCGCCAGCCACGACGTTCGCCAACCTCTTCAAGCGCTGGAATTATTTCTTTCCGTGTTGGGAGAAAAATTATCTGCGACCTCGGTCAGCAAAGATAAATCGATCCAAACGCTTATCGACCGTATAAATGATTCCGTTTCCGCGCTGGATGGATTGTTTGCCTCACTGCTGGATATTTCCAAGTTGGAATCGCAAACCTTGCGGCCGGAAATGACAGAATTCGACGTCGGTGCTCTAATAGTACAATTGGCCGGCCAGTATGAAACACAGGCACAGGCTAAAGGACTTAAATTCAAGATCGATCCCGGGCAGTTTAAAGTGCGATGTGACGAGGCGCTTTTATCCCAAATTTTAAGCAATTTTCTAAGCAATTCGATCCGCTATACGGAAAGCGGAGAAATTTCGTTTTCTGCCCATCAAACCGGCGATCAAGTCCGCATCGAAGTTACAGATTCTGGCATCGGCATTGCCAACGACAAAATCAATAAAATCTACGACGAATTTTACCAGATCGGAAATGAACAACGCGACCGGACCAAAGGCTTAGGCCTGGGGCTTTCAATTGCAAAAAAGACTGCGGACTTGCTTGGGCTGCCCTTGACTGTTGAGTCAACGGAAGGTCAAGGGTCAACTTTCGCGGTGAATATTCTCATTATTGAAAGTCAAATAGACGATACCCAACTGCTCACAAGTGCGGCGACCAACCTACCTGACGACGTGAAGACCAAAACAATTGTTTTTATCGAAGATGATCCTATCGTTTTTGAAAGTTTAAAACTCCGCCTGGAAACATGGGATTACAATACAATCGCGGCTCCGTCATTGGAGGAAGTCCAGAACCTGCTTAAAGAAGACAGTACTCAGCAGCCAGACCTCATTATTTCGGATCTACGATTAGAGGGCTCGGTAGATGGTGTGCAGGTAATCGAGAAATTGCGAGATGACCTAGAAGCGCGTGTCCCGGGAATAATTCTCACCGGCGACACATCTCCGGATCGGCTTAAGTATATTGAGAACGCTGGTCTTTCGGTCTTACATAAACCAATACAATCCGACCAATTGGCGGCAATTATACACAGCTCTCTTGGGTCAACCCATCATCCCTGCGCCGCTGCATAATTCGCAGGAACACCTAAATTAGGGCGGCTACTTAAGATAGCGGCCAATCAAAAATTCCAGTGCTGGGAGCGGCACCTGCTATTCCTGCATCTGGGGGCAAAACTGGATTTATGCGTTTAACTTCGTCAGCACTCAATGCACCGACACGCTCGACCCCAGCGACAAAGCGATCACGTTCACCCGCATTAATCAGGTCCCCGGTCAAGGCATCGAACTTTTGAAGATAATCAGACCATGCCCAGCCTTGCCCGCTGTTGGGGTGCGCATTAGCAGCAGCTTTTTCGCCACTTAGGACTGTGCCGTCTTCGAGTGTGATTTCCAAACGTCCGCCAAAGGCTTGCTCTGCCGGGTCCGTGGCGTGGTAGCGTTCGCTCCAAACCGGGTCCTCGACCGTGCGAATTGAATGCCATAGTTTGACTGTCGATGGACGTGATGCGCGTTCCCGTGTGTAGCTATCAACGTGGTGCCAGCGCAGGTCTTCCAACGCGACGGCTAGGATATACGTGATCGAATGGTCCAGGGTCTCTCGGCTGGCCTTCGGGTCCGACTTTTGCGGATCATTAGCACCCGTGCCGATGACAGTGTGGGTGTGTTCGCTGGTGTGGAGGGTGATATCTTTGATCTGAGACGTATCCAACCCCTCCCCCATTTCCAAGGCGAGGTCGATCAATGCCTGGGCTTGATACTCTGCCGAATGGGCCTTGGTGTAGGTCTCCAGAATTCCTTTTGGCGCTTCGCCTGCTTCGGGCAGCAACACCCTATATTCTGCTTCAGGTCCGCCCAGCATCCAGGCGATGACAGAATCCTCGCCTTCATAGATTGGATTGGGAGCCCCCTCACCGCGCATGGCGCGATCTATCGCTTCAACAGCAAGCTTCCCACTGTGCCCTGGCACGTAAGCCTTCCACGAAGAAATTTCGCCCTTGCGCGATTGGCGGCTTGAAAAACCTATATGAACCGCCTGATTAATCGCCTGATAGACGATCTCCGTCGGCAGGTCCAACAGCGCGCCCAGGCCTGCGGTTTGGTCCGCGATCAGGTGCGCCGAATGATCTTTTTTGTATTCATGCAAACAAATCCGCCGGACCAGCTGAACATGGACCTCATAGGCGACCGCGATGGCACGTACCAAATCGGCCCCACTGCGTCCACATTGCTGGGCAACAGCAACCAGCGGCGGAATGCTGTCGCCGGGATGCGCATAGTCAGCGGCTAAATAAGTGTCGTGAAAATCCAGCTCCCGCACCGCCGTGCCATTGGCCCACGCTGCCCATTCCGCATGCACGGTTGTCTCAGGTGCCAAGCCAAACAGCGAAGCCCCGCCCGCCCGAGGATGCGTCAACGCCATCCGAAGCGCATTGGCAACAGAGCTACGGTTCAAACTCACCAAAGCGACAGAGGCATTATCGACAAGCCGACACGAAATCATCTCTGCAACGTCATCATTGATGGGGGGCCTGGACGTCGCAAACGCCGCCAGTTTCCACGCAAACTGATCTTCTCGAGCAAGCCTGTCCGATGAGGGATGAACCTTGATAAGGTGTTCTTGCATCGACTTTTCTCCGAATTAAAAATTATTGTCGTGTATTGTTTACGGGCAATAAAAATTGCCGCCAGAATATGAATATATTACGCTAAAAATCCGATTGCACAGAAATAACTTAAATCGTATAAGTTGATGTGATTAAGATAATTTTACCGACATAGTTGATTTTTCTGCTGTTCGTGAATTAAAGGGAATACAATGCAAGATTTCAATTGGAAACCTATAGAACCACTTTCAGATAAGGAAAGGGAAATTGACCTCGCTGCGACGAATGCATTATACGAAACTTGGTGGGACGCAAGAAAACGCCTTGAAGAATCCAGCTCTGAAAACTTAACGGCGTTTATCGGCCGACTTGTCCGCCGCTTAAGCGTTGAAACCGGTATATTGGAGCGTCTATACGATCTAGATCGCGGCACAACAGAAGCTCTCATCACTCGTGGCTTTATTGAAGAATTGGTAGCCCGAACAAACACCGATATTGAGCCATCTCGACTAATAGACATCCTTCGTGATCAAGAATCCGCAATCCAACTTGTGATGGATTGTGTCGCAGGAAATCGCGATTTTACAAAAGGTTTTATGCACGATCTTCATGTCATGCTGACACAACATCAGAATACAACTACTGCAGTCGATCAGCATGGAAATCGCCGCGAAATTGCCTTGGCCAGAGGAACTTTTAAAGAGCAGCCAAATAATCCGAGAAGGCCCGAAGGAACGATACATGAGTACTGCCCCCCAATACATGTCGAATCAGAAATAGAAAATCTGCTGAATTGGCTGGATGATTATAAGGATGAAGACCCAATTGTCGTAGCGACATGGTTTCATCATCGCTTTACTCAAATTCATCCCTATCAAGATGGAAATGGACGTGTCGCACGCGCCCTCACGACACTGATTTTAATGCGGGCGAATCTTCTTCCGCTGGTCATCGATCGTGATATGCGTGCTGAATATCTTGATGCGTTGGAAAGTGCCGACCTCGGCGAATTAACTCCGTTGGCGACTTTATTTGCACGATTAGAAAGAGCGGCAATATTGGAAGCGCTGAGCGTTGATGCAGATACGGATATCGATCAAGCGCACAAATTAACAACTGCGGTAATCGCCAATCTGGCGGCTAAATTCAATCGCAAGAGAGAAGTACATGACACTAAATTACGTAAGGTAAATGCAGTTGCTAAGGAATTGAGGCAGCAATCACGCGGAGACCTTGAACAAAGCTTTAGCCAATTAAAGGACTCACTTGCTGTCATTTCCCCATCGGAGGTACATATTTCTGATGGTGGCCCTGATCATGAAACTGCCCATTGGTATCGGTTTGAGGTCACTCAAACAGCAAAGCAAGCTGGTAAATCTGCCAACTTTGATGAAGATCACTATTTCGTAAAAGCCTCATTCCGGTTTGAAAGAGAGAGACTCGTTTTCGTAACCTCCTTCCATCATGTGGGGAGCGATTTATCGGGGATCATGGAAGCGACAGCATTTGCTCGGCTAGAAACATTCGAAGATTCAGATGACCGAAAACATATAGAGCATGAATTTTTCCCATGCGCGCTTGAGCCATTTGTCTTTACCTACAATACAAAAATTGAGGAAATACAAGCGGCATACGGTAATTGGCTCGATTCAGCCATTGCCATTGCGTTAAAAGAATATGGTGACCGTCTATAATTTAGCTTCGCACACTAAGGTGCGAAATTCATCCGGCCCGTATCCGCACCACCCATCCAGCGGACGATGCCGCCGGTGCCGTCGACAGAGACTTGCGCGCCGTCAGGGATGACCTCGGTCGCGTCTTGTACACCTAGAACCGTCGGGATGCCGCGTTCGCGAGCCAAGGATGCCAAGTGCGAGGTACTGCCGCCGAGTTCTGCAACAACCCCTGATACCCGTGGCAGGATTTGGCTGAGGGACGGGCCCGCAACCGTGGTAATGAGAATATCGCCGGGTGCGACCCGAGACAGCTCGCATTCGCAATTAATGACGCAGGCGCGGCCTTCGGCGACACCTGTACCGGAAGGCTGACCTTGAATACCCGGGTGACGGCGCCAAACTTTGGTCGGTGCCTTGGGCAGATTGACCTGTAGGGGACGGACCTGCAAAAGCTTGAAGCCTTTATCATCCATTGCCCATTCAATTTCTGCCGGCATGCCGATAACGGCCTCGGATTTTTTCAGGAAATGTGCAAGTTCCAGAACCTGTTCTTCACTGAGGCAGTGTTGTTCAGCTTCTTCATCAGTCGACTTATGTAGATTAGCAGAGCCATGGTGCTCACAACCGATCCGGTGGGATTTACGCCCCAAGTTCATGCCGATGACTTCAAAATCGTCGTTGATCTCATAGGCATCGGGAACGACTTCGCCCTGGGCAATTGCTTCGCCCAAGCCCCATGTCGCATTCAACCGCATGCCGCCTGCTGCCATCTGGCTAAGTCCGCCACCAGAAGCAACTGCCGTCACCAACGGCTGCACCAATAACCCCATGGCCGTACTGGCAGGGTTAATATCGTGGGAATCCATATACCGAAGGGCACGAACCGACCAAAGCGCCGCCCAACAGGCGCGCACGGCAGTAATAAAATCTTCTTCGCTCTCCAGCCCTAAAAAGCTTTCGAACTGTCCGGCAAAGGAGGACCCTTCGCGATCTTCAACCAAAGCTGATGAGCGAACCACCATTAGTTCACCGGTGCGGTCAATCAAGGCTTGGCGGGCGGCCAGAATCTCTTCGCGAAGCGCCGGGTCCATGTCGCCTTCATAGAGCGCCAGCCGAATTTCAATCGCGATAGAGCGTGCGTCCTCATATACCGCTTCACCAAATTCACGCATTTTCTCTTCTAATCCAGCCGCCACTAACTGGGCGCGGTAGGCGTCTTCACCAATGCAGAAGCCATCAGGGATCGGCAGGCCCGCTTGGCCCAAGGCTGCTTGATTTGCCGCCTTCGGTCCGAACCGATCTGAATTTACCGCTTCAGGTGAGGAAAGAAGAACAATGTGTGAGTCGGTCATGAGAGGTTACTTTCTGCCAACGTGATAAAATAAGACGAAGGGCGCCGACATTGTGATCGAGCTGATCACCGCCGACGCCCCCCAATTCGTCTTTGAAAGTCTTAAGTTAGATGACTTTCACCGGCATGATGCGGTCGATCGGGAAGTGGGTGATCAGTTCAGTCTCATCACTGTGAACGATAACCATTTCCTCAATCCGAACACCCCATTCAAGCGGCTTGCCGTGCTGGGTTTCCAGCGCGAAGACCATGCCTTCTTGAATTTCAAGTGGGTGATCCAAGGACCAAATCCGCGAGATAACCGGAGGATCGTACTGAGCAAGACCCAGACCGTGACCCCAAAGGTTGGCAGCCGCTTGGTCTTCTTCTTCGTAGCCCCAAGCTTCTTTCGCTGATGGCCATTTCTCAGCAATGTCGCGGGTCGTAGCACCCGGCTTCACAGCTTCAATAGAGGCCTGCAGCCATTCCAACGCCTTGGCGTAGTAATCTTTTTGCTCCTGGGTCGGTTCTGCACCCACGCAGTATGTCCGATAGTAGCAAGATTTATAGCCGTTCCACGTGAGAGCCGCCAAATCCATGAACACAATATCGCCCGGCTGAATAATCCGGTCGGAGAAGTTCCGCCAGTTCGGCCATGTGTTAGGACCAGAGGAGACAATGACGTCTTCAACGTCTTCCATGCCTGGAATATTGAACAGGAACTTCATGATGTGAGCCGTAACTTGGTTCTCAGTAACGCCAGGCTCCAGGAACTTCATGCATTCCCAGTGTGCCGCATCACCAATGGCACCAACGATGCGCATGCATTCTTGCTCATCTACGTTCTTAACAGCCCGTGCTTCCATCATTGGCGACATACCGTCGGCCCAGTGAATGCCTTCTTCTTCGAAAGCTTTCAGCATGTTGATGTCCATGAAGTCGACGCCCAGCTTTTGGCCTTCAACGCCGTTTTCTTTCATGACGTCCTTGGCAGCCTGGATGAATTTCTTCACCTGCTGAGAGGAAGCAGGACCCGCGGCACCCTTAATCCATGCATAGGAATAACGGATGTTCTCAGGCGGGATCCAAGGGCAGTGAGCCGCAATTTGAGCACCAATATCGCCTTGTTCAAACAAGACAGGCGCGCCGTCACCAGCCAACATCGCATAGCGAAGACCCGGCTTCAGACGGTTCCAGCCCGGGGTCAGTGTGGAGGTTACATAACGTACGTTCTCATCATACATGAGGATCATGGCGCCGAGGCCGGCTGCCTTCATACGCTCACGAGCGCGCTCCGTACGGTAGGTCCGCAACCGGTCCCAGTTAATCCGCTGTTGCCAGTCTACCCCACCCAAACCAAAGTTTGCTGTGCTATTTCGTGCCATCGAGTTGCCTTTCTTTTTTAGTTCTAAAGTTCCTTGGTGGAACTTTATTTAAAATCCGTGACTAATCGTTTCGTATCGATAAAAACGAGCGCCCATAACAGGCTTAGTATGGCGCGCAATATAGTGTCTCATAGGGAGGCTGGCAAACGCAAAATATGGCTAAAAGCCACACATTTTTTGCAGAATGGCATCAATTTGTCGTTAGCTGCCTTTTGGCACAAATCAGTACCTGATAGACCAAAATGAGCCTTGAGAAATATTGCGATACTGTAGACAGACAAATCGAGTTGAGACATGACGTCACCAGTGATAGGATAACGCGTAACGTAGATTCGGTTTCGGGGGCTTCGCATGAATTTGTTCGTAAAGTTTGTTCCCATGGTAGCTGTAGTGCTGCTTACTGGCTGTATGTATGACAGGGCTCAGTATGACGCTCAGCCCTATACGCGCACGGCGACAGACATCGGCAGCAAGCCGGTCGCGCAACAGCGGGTTCATGCCGCGGCCCATTGGGATGCATTAGCACTGGAGACCGTCGCCGGCATCGAACAAGCCCGTGTCAAACTACCCAACAAGAAGACCCCGTTCTTTGTTGAGGCCGCTGATCCGACCATGCCATTTTCCGTTGCCCTTCGCGAACTCCTGATCACACGGCTGACACAAGCTGGGTTGCCCGTTTCGCTGAGCAGAGGTGGCGCTTACAGAATTCACACAGATGTCCGCCCCGTGCCGCATAAGCAGTATGTCCCGCCGCCCATGAGCGGCTACGTCATGGGGGGTGGCATCGCCGGTATTTCAGCAATCAGCATAGCCGCACCCACAGCACCTACCATTGCAGCCGGGGCCATTCTATATGAACTCGCGGATGCCAATGGTATTTTTCCGTCTGAACCTCGGCCCGAGGTTATGGTCACGGTATCAGTCACCAAAGGAGCGATGATTTATCATCGCTGGTCGAAGATTTTTTACACTACCAGCAAGGAACTCCTACAATACGTCGGTGCCCAGGCACCTGCCCCGCTGTTGGTACACGAAGCATCGGCAGCCAAGGAACCGCTGAAGATCCGACAGTTCTCCGTTGGTTCAACGAATTAGGAAACCGCGAATGAAACCGATAAATGTCCTGATCAGTTGTCTTGCGGTTGTGTTGGTTGCTGCGTGCGGCTCGCCTAACCCTGTATTGACCAAGTCACCCAAGACACCGGGGACGGAACTGATCGTTTCCAACTATCAGGCGATGGATCAACTGCTGCAAAAGAATCAGACCAACCTGAACCCAGCCAAGCCGGTTCTTGTAACCAGCCTCGCTGATATCAATAACTTGGAACTCTCATCGCCCTTGGGCCGCATTTCATCAGAGCAACTGGCGTCTCGGTTGGTCGGCAGCGGCTATGCGGTGGTCGAAGTCAACATGGGCAATCGGCTGCGGATTAACCGTGGTACGGGCCAGCTTATTCTATCCCGCGATGTTCGCGAACTCAGCCGGGAAAGTGGCGCACAAGCGGTTGTCGCAGGTACCTTTACGGTTTCCCAGAATGAGGTATTTGTAAACTTAAAGCTGCTTCGCGCCGATGATGGCCGGGTGCTGTCGGCCCATGACTACGTTCTAAAAATGGATGACAACGTTCAGTCCATGGTCACGCCTGTTAGGCGCTATACCGTTTATTAGTCTTCTGAATCTTCTTCGGGCACTTCCCAGACCGGCGTTTCGGGTTTAAGTCCCCCACGTCTGCGGGCATAGGTGTTCTCACCATTCACGTGATAGAAGCCTTGGACAGCCCGCACCGCGCCGTCTTCCCAATCATCTGACCAATGCCCCATTTCATAGCCATGCCAGGGGCTTTGCGGCGTTAAGGACGGCAGTTGCAGGCGTTCCCAGATTTCCTTGGCGTGTTCCATGTATTCCTTTTTAGGCAACGCCAACGGCGGCATATCGCCTTTCATGGTGGCGTCGATTAGTAGGGTCGAATCCTCCGACGGCCCGTCCTTGGCTTTCGGGCCATGACCGCGCGCGCGGTGGGGAAGGATTTGCATGTCTTCAATCGGATTGGCCCGATAGGCCAGCGCCCAGAAAACAGAGTCCGCATTGTCGGGATCAATGTCCTGATCAATGGCGATAACATACTTGCCACTGTCTGCCCGCAGCATGCTCGCACCATTCAATGCCCGCCACACTTCGGTCCGGGACGTGCCCTTTTCAAGCTGCACGAACAAGACCTTGCGGATGTTGGTCAGCGGTTCATGCAAGGAGACCTTCTTAACGCACTTTAAACTTAAGTTATTGCGGAGATGATTCAGGTACATCGGCTCGTAGGCCACCCGCTTGATAACGCTCGATTCACTTGGCGTTACTTGGCTGATGATCGACGGCATGATGGCATTAGACTTATGCGTGATGGCAGTCACGGTCATCGACATGTTGAAATCTTCCAACGCGATATGGCCATGGGATTCGCCGAACGGGCCTTCTGGTTCCAACAATTCCGTATCGACTTTACCTTCGATGATCAGTTCCGCGTCCGCCGGTATCATCAGGTCGACCGTCTTGCCCTTCACCATCCGCACCGGTGCGCCTAACAGCGCCCCGGCGACGGTCATTTCATCCACCCCGATGGGCATTTTCTGCGGTCCCATGAAGCAAATCGGTGGTGGCGCGCCAATAACAAAGACACAGTCCATGGTCTTGTCGCCGCGCTTTTGATATTTGAGCCAATGCAGGTAACCCTCGGCCCCGCCCGGACGGCTCGACATTCGGACACCTAAGCGATTTGGCGCTTTTAGCCCGCCGCGATAGGTGCCCATGTTCTGCACACCGGTTTCAGGGTCCTTGGTAATCACCCCGGTCGCCGTAAAATAAGGTGCCGCATCAAAGCCGGGACTGGAAATTGGCACTGGAAGGGTTTCAAGCCCGTTGCCCGGACCAATCAAATCATCGCCTGTAATCACGACTTCTTGGCAAGCGCCTTCTTCGACTTCCACAGGATCAATTGGATTGGCGATGGCATGGGTCCACTTATCGCCAATTTCATCGACGGGCACGCCCATGCCGATGCTGTAAATCTCCGGCGTCGCAGCCAGAGCACCGACGACGACCGGCATGTCATAGGTCTTGTTTTTGGAGTCTTTGATATTGGTGAATAAAAATGCAGAGCGTTGCGATTCCGGCACGCCGCCCCGAAACTGCCACCGCACCAGGGGATGCATCTCGGTATCTTTGTTAATCGGTACATCAATGGTGCGCAGCAACCCCTTGTCGTGCAACGCCTTCAAATGATCTTGAAAATCAGGATAGCCCCGTTCATCCGCGCTCATGCGTTTCCCTTATATCGGTCGTTAATTTGATCGAAGAATGAACCAAGGCTGGAAAATGTAAAGCCTCAAGTCTGGGAATATCTCATCTATCCAGACTCCTGTGCACATGATACCCCTCACACGCCAAGCCGACGCAGTGGCTGGAGACGAATTTGGCCATGGCTTCCATGCGTTCTTTGGTTGGTGCGTTTTGGTCGCGCAGGCGATCCGCTGTTGCCTGTACATCGCGGCGCAGCTTGTCGAAATCGAGCGAGACAAAGCGGCGTCCCTGCAAGACCATCCGTCCGCCGATCATGACGCTATCAACGGCGCTGCTGTCCTCGCAGTTAATGATCTGATTGGCGACATCATTTAACGGCACGAAGTTGATGTTTGTCAGGTCGATAAAAACAATATCGGCCTTAAACCCCGGTGCCAAACGACCGACCATGCCCGCCATCCCCAATGCCGACGCACCGCCCAAAGTCCCCGCCCGCAAGACATCCCAGGTGCCAAGCCAGGTCTCAGGATCGGGATCATCAAGCCTGGAGACAAATGACGCCATCCGCAGGGCCTCAAACATATTTTGGTGATCGGCGGAGGCCGACCCGTCACTGCCAATACCAAGGGTAACGCCGGCGTTCAATATCTGACGCGCCGGTGCGACACCATTTCCCAAGCGTAAATTAGATCCCGGGTTATGGGCGATACTTGCCCCCTGATCGCTAAAGCGTTTCACATCGTCTTCGTCGAGCCAGATGCAATGTGCACCGGTAAAGTTTGGACCCAGCAGTCCCAAGTCATCCAGATGCGCCGTCAGTGTTTTGCCATAGAGTTTTAGCCCCGCAACCGCTTGTACTTTGGATTCTGCCAGGTGCATCTGAACGCCAACATCGTATTCGGCGGCAAGATCACGGCAGGCGCGAATAAAATCGTCGCTGCAATGGTGCGGGATGGTTGGCCCCAATGCCGGCCGCACTTGGTCGCGATCAATCAACCAATCCTCCATCAACGCCCGACAATTGGCGATGTGTTCTTGCCAGGGGGCGGCCTGCGCTTTTTCAGCAATACTTCGATGCGGTTCCGGCAAGGAATCCAAAAGCCCAGGAATGGCCTGATACAAACTCGTGTCGGCCATCATCGGCGCCAGCACCACCCGCACACCAACTTCTGCATAGGCACGGGCCGCTGCCGAAATTCCTTCTACCGAAGGTGATGGCACTTCAAAGAACATATCGTATGCAGAGGTGCATCCCTTCAGCACCAGTTCCACGGCATTTAGGCGGGCCGACAAATACCGGTCTTCAAGGGTACGGTTGCCGTTGAGCCAAGAGCTCGCATGGAGCAGAAGTTCAAGCGACCATTTATCGCCAGAACCCTTGCCAAGGCTAGTGCTGCCGTGGGTGTGCGCATTAACCAGCCCCGGCATTATCAGGCGATCCGTCGCATCAATAACAGCCGCGTCCACAGGGGCATCCATTCCGGGAGTCCCCACCTCTAGGATACTGTCCCCTTCGATCAATAGATCCGTTGGCTCGACCGATCTTTGTTCCGGATCAAGCAATAGTCCATTGCGAATGACGTGTCGGGTAGGTGCTCCAGCCACGGGTCCGCTCCTTCACCACCTTAATTTTATCCAAAGAATGTACCGCCCTTACGACGTTTATAAAAGGACGTGCTCAGACAATTAAAGTCCTGCTAAACTCACCCCATGGCGAGGCTACTTCATTTTACGGACATGCATCTGCGCATCAATCAGCCGGGCACGGCGAGTGATCCTTTGCGCCTGTCCCGCAGCATGCCCGACGCACTTGATCGTCTGGCGGAGCAGATAAAAGAACTCACTCCGGATGTTCTGGTGATGAGCGGTGATCTTCTTGATGTGCCTGATGAGGTTAAGGATGGCGGGACACCGGATGATCGCTCCCACGAAGAATGGGTAGAAAGCGCAAAAGCGGATTTTCAGTTAATCCGGGATTGGTTTGATGCGACCGCCGTCCCCTATGTCGTTGTGCCAGGCAATCACGACCTTGAAGGCGCCTTTGCCGATGTTTTTGAGCCACCGCCAAAGCCGCGCGACATTGCGGGACTTCGGTTTTTCTGTTTTTGGGATGAATTGGCAGACGACAAGCAACCACTTCGAACCGGCGCGCGCAAAGAACAGTTTGAAGATGCCCTGACCAATCCAGAGCACGACTGCCCGCAAGTCCATGTTCAGCACTACATGATTGATCCGCCGACCGTTGGAAAAGGCAAGCGCTACGAATACAAAACTGCAGATACAATGAAAGAGGCGCTTAAAAGATCTGATCGAGTGCGGGCCGTTTTGTCAGGCCACTACCATCCCGGCAGCAACGCCACAACGGACGGTGTTATTCACTCTCTGCCGCCAGCCTTTTGCGAAGCGCCGCACGCCTTTCGGATTTATGATATTGCTGATGATGGCACGAGCACCATTACGGACCACGCTCTCGATTTATGAAGAGATATTTCCAGGTTATTCAGGCAACTTCCTGCCATTGCTTAGCTTCGCCTGATAGCGAAACTTTTTGTTGAAAAGAGTTATTTGATCGGGCTGATTTTTTAGCAAAATTTTCGTGCAGTGTTTTTTGTCATTTCTCGTGGTCCGACAGAGCATCGATTTTTTATTGATGAACCATCGCTTGGTAAAAACTCTGTTGCGACCACCGCGTTTTAAAAATGCGCTGCCGTCCTCATCGAAATAAATAAATAAATGATTCCCATTAGTCGGCGCAATAAAATCCAATGTATTTCCGACAATAAGTTTCCGAATTTCTCTCTTTGAAAGTGGGCCCATAGTTTTCGGCTCAGCACTGCCTGCGGGCAGAGGATAATCGCTGGGATTGATCAATTTAAATTTGAAGATACGTTGCGCGTTTTCAAAGGCGACCTTACGCGCAACTACAGGAGGTAAATAGGGCAACCGGACCACCCGAACCGCAGGTGCAATGCCTTTACGAAACCCTTTCACAGAATTGTCCGCCAGATACCAAGCTTCCGCACCGATCATAAAACGGTCAGGGAATTTTGTGATGAGCCTCTTCCAATCTGGGTCCATCCGGGCACCACCTCGGAAAATTGGGAACCGGGCGTTTAATCCGCGAATAAGCTTCAAGCTAAGATATAGATTGGGATGGGCTTGGAGAAGCCGCCGGGTCAAGTCGGGCGAACGCAAGCCGGTCGTATCCATACCCAAATGAACCCAGATAATTCTCGCTTTGCGATTATGCCGAAGTAAGCGTTCAAATGCCGTTATGTTCTCTTCGATATAGGCAGGGTTATCGGAACTCTTTTTTCGCATTCTTTTCGACACCGCCCATTTCTCGGGCACAGCTTCCATATGTATATCGATTGGAACGTCGTGCTTCGCCGCCATATCAGCGAGTAGTAAATAGAGAGGATGATCCGGCTGAACATTTTCAAACGGGTGGCCGGAGCGAAAAGAAAAATGCAATGCCGTCGTTTCGCCAAAGCCGATAGCCCCCTTGGCAATAAGTTCATCAGCTCTTGCTATAAAATCAGCACGGTCTCCCTCATCAACGCTGTCTCGACTTATATTATTAATCATCGGGTTTAGGGATCGCCCGCCACCCAAGACTCTGAAACGTGTAGGATATTTTTTCGTAACCCTGATAAGGTCGTCGAAATAGGAATTTTCAGAACGATTACTAGGGGGCGACATCACGATGGATGCCTGCACACCATGCTCATCCATTTGCCGGATGGCATTTTCAGTTGTCCCCTCCCAATCTCGGTCCCCCTGACCAATATCGGGCTTAATATGCGCGTGGGTCACGATCACGGGCAACTTGGCATACCATGCCGCATTAGGATGCTTCGAAAAATCAGGTCCCTTTGACGTTTTAGAAAACCGAGCCTCGAGCTCTTCCTTCGTGACATAGCCATCACCATCGGCGTCCAGTTTCCCGAATCTATTTTTCGGACCAAGGAATTCGTCCCTGGATATTCGACCGTCGCCATCCTCATCCATTTTCTTGATAACTTTACTCGGCGTACGTTGACTCGAACGGTCTCCTCCCCCGCGTTGAGCAAGCTGCACTTCTACGCTGGTTCTATCAATTGCTTGGGACGGTGGCGATATCATGATCGCCATCAGGATAAATTGTGAGGCTATGATTATTCGATTCATGCAGTCGATACTACAAGAATGCCGATAAGCTGCAAAACCTAAAAAGCTAAAGTGTCTTCGCCTCCAACCGCCGACCATGCAGTACGGGTTCCGTATAGCCATTCGGTTGTTCCCGGCCCTTTAAGACGAGATCGCAAGCGGCTTGGAAGGCGACACCGTCGAAGCCTGGGGCCATATTGGTATAGGCTGGGTCGCCCGCGTTTTGGCCATCAACTACAGCCGCCATGCGTTTGAGAGTTTCCATCACCTGATCTTCACTGCAAATGCCGTGGTGCAGCCAATTGGCGATGTGCTGGCTAGAAATGCGGAGGGTCGCGCGGTCTTCCATCAGGCCGACATCGTTGATGTCCGGCACCTTGGAACAGCCGACACCCTGATTGATCCAACGCACGACGTAGCCCAAAATTCCTTGTGCGTTGTTCTCCAGTTCCTGCTGAATTTCGTCTGCCGACCAGTTGTGACCCCAGGCCACAGGAAGGGTCAGAATGTCGTCCAGGTTCGCCCGCTCACGGCCCGCAATTTCATCTTGTCGGGCGTGCACATCAACCTGGTGATAGTGTAGGGCGTGCAGCACAGCAGCTGTTGGCGATGGCACCCAGGCGGTATTCGCGCCAGCTTGCGGGTGGCCAATTTTTGTCTTCAGCATCTCTGCCATGCGGTCCGGTGCGGCCCACATGCCCTTGCCGATTTGCGCCCGGCCCTTAAGGCCACAAGCCAAGCCAATATCAACATTCCAATCTTCGTAGGCGGCGATCCAGTTGGTGGCTTTCATATCGCCCTTGCGGATCATCGGACCGGCTTCCATGGAGGTGTGAATTTCATCGCCGGTCCGGTCCAGGAACCCGGTATTGATAAATACGACCCGTTCGCGCGCCGTCCGGATACATTCTTTTAGGTTAACAGTCGTGCGGCGTTCTTCATCCATGATGCCCATTTTGATGGTATTGCGGGGCAGGCCGAAGGCGTCTTCAATTTTGCCATAAAGGTCCACCAGCATGGCGACTTCTTCCGGCCCATGCAGCTTTGGATTCACGATATAGATCGATCCGGTTTTTGAATTCTGAAATGTCCCTGTGCGCTTTAGATCATGCACCCCTATCGCCACCGTTGTCATGCCGTCGAGGATACATTCAGGTATCTGCTTTCCATCCGCATCGTGAACGGCTGAAATCGTCATCAGCGGGCTCATGTTCCGAACCATCATCAGGCTGCGACCGGGCAACGCGAATTCAGACCCATCAGGAGCAGTATAGGTTCGGTCAGGGTTCAAATGCCGTGTCTGAGACCTCCCCTCCTTCTCAAAGATATCTTCTAAATCGCCCTTCATCAGGCCCAGCCAATTGCGATAGGCCGTGACTTTATCTTCCGCATCGACCACGGCGACGGAGTCCTCTAAATCTACAATCGTCGTTATCGCGGCTTCCATGATGATGTCGTTAATACCTGCAACATCGTCCTTGCCGATCATGCCGTTGCGGTTAATTTCGATTTCTAAGTGGAGCCCGTTATCAACGAATAATATTCCCGTCGGCGCATCGGCACTGCCTCTGAAGCCAGCAAATTTTCCTGGTTCAGCAAGCCCTGTAACAGACCCGTCATCGAACGTAACTGAAAGAGCACCGTCTATGATCGTATAGGCGTCGGCCTGTTGGTGCGACCCTTGAGCCAACGGTACGGCACCATTTAAACGTTCTCTGGCAAACGAAATTACCCGTGCCGCCCGCACAGGATTAAATTCAGCACGTATTTCCGCACCTCCGTCAGAGGGGATAGCGTCCGTGCCATACAGCGCGTCGTAAAGACTGCCCCACCGCGCATTCGCCGCATTCAGCGCATAGCGCGCATTGGTGACCGGCACGACCAGTTGTGGGCCAGCAATGTTGGCAAATTCAGCATCGACGTTTTCTGTCGTGGCAGAGAAAGCTTCACCTTCTGGCACCAGATAGCCGATGTCGGTCAGAAAAGATTTATAGGCTTGAAGATCGAACGGCTGCTCTTTCTGGGTGACATGCCAGGCATCAATTTTCTTTTGAAGATCGTCGCGTTTGTTTAGCAACGCTCGAATACGCGGAGAAAATTCGCCGACAAGTTCCTCCATCACATCCCAGAATTGATCAAGGCCAATGCCCGTTCCCGGCAACGCGGTTGTATTTATAAAGTCATATAGAACAAGAGCAACGTTTAAGTCTCCCACTGCAATTTGCTTAGCCATTCTTTACGCCCATCTTATATTAGATTATTGAGATGTACTAAACAGCATAAGCGAAAAAAGCAACGAGAGTCTCGATAAAAATGTGTAGCGACGCCGGAATTTAAAAACTATTTTTTGGCGAGATATTCTGCCGTGACGACAGAACAGTCTTCTAACGTCGTGCCGCGCTTTCGCGTTTCAACAATTTCTTCACCGAGCGGTGAATCGGCTATAATCTGGAACATCTTTGCGCCGCCAACACAGGTCTCACCGGGCATGCCAAGCGCCTCAAATGTCTTGCCGATTTCTTCGACCTCTCCGACCCAACGATAGGCCTTGGGTGGTGTCAGGGTGACGCGCTTCGAGGCCCACTCAAAACCATTCTTCTGCGACGAGCTGAGTTCGTGAACGACCTCATCATAAACACCCAAGGCCTCTGCTGCGGCAAACGTTTCCGCCGCCAAAGCCACCATGGTCTTTGTCATATTTGCAAAGCACATTTTGACAGCCGCCGCCCGACCAATGGTGTCACCAACATGGATGATGTTAAGGCCGTATTCCTTCAACTGTGAAAAGTCGTTGGCGTAGGGACCGGACGCATAATATCGGGTGACGTTCTTAATCGGGTCAGGCGGATCACCGAGAATACCGACATCGACAAAGTTCGCACCCACGGGCTCGACAATCGCCTGAATTTCTTCTTTGGTGGTGGGGGCCACCGCATTGCAGTCGGCATAGAGAATAGATTTGTTCGACGCCTCAATGTGTGGCGCCATTTGTTTCGCCAACGCAACTGCCTGAACCGGTGGCAGAATGGACAGGAACATATCGGCTTCGTTGATTAAGGCGGCGTCATTACCGACATCTTCCATGCCCGCATCTTTGGCCAGCCCAATCGAGCGACTGCTGCGACCAGTCAAATTGGTAATGACCCGCAGTCCATGGTGCACAAGCTGTCCCCCGGTCCCAGACCCCATTTCACCCTGCGCAATAACAGCCACGGTTTTAACGGTCATTCGATTTCTCCTAATAAAAAATTTTCTTAGGTATGCTTCGCCAAAAACGCTTCCAACGCCACATTAACGGATTCGCTACGTTCAACACAGGTGAAGTGTGCGCCAGGGTCTAGTTCTAAGAATTCCGATCCTGGCAATTTCGCAGCAATTTCCCTCATGCCCGATGGCGGCGTCCCTAAATCTTGGGTGCCGGCGATGATCAGGGCTGGAATTTGAATGTTTTCCATCCGGCTTAAGTAATCCAAGCCCTGCAACGCACGCGCGCAACCTTCATAACCGATGGCAGACGTGGCGCGAATGGTGGCGCGGATTTTATCAATGGTCGCTGGGTCGGACTCACGAAACCCCTCTGTAAACCAGCGTTCAATGGTCGGCTCTACCAAGGCCTCAATCCCCTTTTCGCGCACCATCGTAATCCGATCATCCCAAGCCTGAGAAAACTCCGCCGGGGCATCGGCGCGCGCATTACAACAAACGATGCTGTTCAAACGGTCCCGATAGCGAATCGCCAGCCCTATGGAATACATGCCGCCCATCGACAATCCAACGAAGTGAGATTTCTTAACCCCTAACGCGTCCCAAAGCCCGATGATGTCATCGACCAGTAGATCCATTGTGTAGGGTGCAGGCGCTGCCTCACTGCCGCCATGGCCGCGGGTGTCATAGCGCAACACCCGATAGCGGTCTTTCAGAAAATCCCACTGCGCGTCCCACATGCTCATGTCTGAGGCCAGCGAATTGCTGAACGTCAGCCACGGCGCGCCCTCTGGCCCATCGATTTCATAGTTAAGTTTAACACCGTTTGCGGTTACCTGCATGATCGCTTCCCTTATTAGTTTGGCCTTATTGATTTAGCCCCAAGGTAGCAGACAGGTTTCGGGTTGCAAATATAATGACGACAATTCGCCGTTTTCTTCCCCCAAGAATGAAAGAATGTGTCTACAATACTTTATTCAACACAAGGACGATGACATGCCGAGTCCGTTTTGGGATTTCTCAGTGGATGTCTATGACCGGGACGGCGTTCCGCCTGCCTGCTTAGCGTTGCAGGAAGGCTGCGGCATTGATGTCAACATGGTGCTGCTCTGTTGCTGGGCCGGAGAAATAGGCGCCGGACACTTAGGCTTGCAAAACATTAGACAGGCCTTGGGTGCCATAAACGGCTGGCACTTTGATGTCGTCCGCGGGCTGCGCACAGTCCGCAACCACCTTAAGTCCGGCTTTCGGGGATTTGAAGACGAAGCGGTCCAAGAACTCCGTAAGAGCATTTTGAAGATAGAATTAGACTCTGAACATATGGAACAAGACAGGCTCGCAAATGCCGTCTCCCTGACGCCTGGTACCGACATCCTGCCTGAACAAAAAGCATCTGATGCCGCCGCCAATCTGGCTGACTACTTTGCGCTGGGAGCCAGCAGCAACCACGAAGACCGCAATGGCCACATCGCAAGCATCCTGGCGGCTTGTTTTTCAGAAGTTCCCCAAACAAAGATAGACCGAATTGTGGCGGATGATTTTAGGGACGGCTAGGTCATTGCCTCATAACCCCTGTGCCAACGTATGTTTTTCTGAGAGTCTGCAGCCTTCGTATAGGGCTGTCTGAAACGCTGGGCGTTTTTTAATGCGGGCGAACCAGTCGGTCATTGCGGGAAAGTCGCTTTCCCAGAGTTCTGCAAACCCTAGGTCTTCCATTCTGTCGATAAGGGGGGCCACGATAATGTCGGCCAGGGTGTACGTGTCTTCGACCAGCCACGGGCTGTTTTCCAGGGCACGATCCATGCGTCGACAGGTGTTGGTGATTTGCTCTAGTGCGGCTTCAAAGTCCTCGCGATTAAACCCCTTGGCTCCCATGCGCCGATAGAACTGTTTGCGAAGCGGGCGAATATCGGACTGTTGGTCATGAAACTGCTGCTCATCAAGGCCCTGAAAGCGCGGCAGAAAGGCCATGTTGAACGATGGCGTGCGAACAGCGATGGTGGGCACTTCTTCATGAAATCGCATCCAGGCCCGCATTTCTGCGCGTGCGTGTGGGTCTTTTGGCGATAAAGGAGTATCCGGGAACACGTCATCCAGATACTCACAGATGACGCTCGAATCATGCACAAGCCGATTTTCGTGCACCAACGTCGGCACGACACCGTTTGGATTGATCTTTAAGTATTCAGGTGTGAGATGCTCATTGGTTGCTAAATCTATGAATTTATCTTCCCACGTAAGATCTTTCTCAGCGAGGCACATTCGCACCTTCTGGCTGCAGGTGGAATGAGGCGTATTATAAAGTATTAACATTGTAGTTTTCTTCAGCGCCCTACCCTGCCGCCTGATCTTCCTCGCCCGTATCTTCTTTCCAGCGATGCACGATCCCGGCATCAATATCCATCTGATCCAAAGCCCGCCCGACGGTCTGATTGACAATATCATCGATGGATTGGGGACGGTGGTAGAAGGCGGGGACGGGGGGCACGATAGCGCAGCCGAATTGTGCGGCCTTGGTCATTAGTTCCAGATGACCCAAATGCAACGGCGTTTCGCGCACCAGCAACACCACAGGGCGGCGTTCTTTCAGGCACACATCGGCCGACCGACTGATCAGGTTATCTGCGAACGAATTGGCGATACCCGATAACGTCTTGATCGAACAAGGTGCAACCATCATCCCAGAGGCACGGAAAGACCCACTGGAGATCGACGCACCAATATCCTTAAACCCGTGCACCACGTCGGCACGGTCGCGGACTTGATCCAAAGACAGTTCGGTTTCCGCAGCAATCGTCTGCGCACCTGAGGGCGACAGGATCAGATGCGTTTCCACATCCGCTACGGTGCGCAAGACCTCCAGCGTGCGAATGCCGTAAATGGCACCAGACGCGCCAGAAATCCCAACAATAATCCGCTTTTTCTCTGACATTTTTATTCCAATTTCTAAGGTTGTGCCGCTCAGCACCCTTCGAGACGGCCCTATTATGGCCTCCTCAGGATGAGGATTTTACTAAAACATAGAAATCAACCTCATCCTGAGGAGCGCTAATTTAGCGCGTCTCGAAGGGTGCTCAACGGCACAAACTCTCCCGATTATCTCTTGCCCAGGATATTAAACCATTTCCAAGTGAGGGTAAAAACTTTAAGAGAAAGGTCCCTGACACCAGCCCAGACAACTTGAGCCTGTGGAAACCATTCGTGGAAAATATTCTCACCGTAACAATCCCGTTCTTCGCCCTGATGGGCTGTGGCTATGCCGCTGGTCGGGCGAAATTATTTACGGCCGCGGGCATCGACGGGATGATCTTTTTCGTCTTTTACTTTGCCCTGCCCTGCCTGCTGTTTCGTTACATGGCGCTGAGCCCGCTCAGTGAAATTGCTGATTTTTCATTCATGGGCGCTTACGGCGCCGTTAGCCTGGGTGTGTTTATTCTAGCGGCCTTTGGTGGAAGGTTGATCTTCGGCTCGCCCATGGGGGTGATGGCGCTTCAAGGTCAAGCCGGTGCCGTCTCCAACGTCGGCTTTTTAGGACTGCCGATGATTTCTGCTTTGTTGGGTCCAGATGCGGCGTTGGCGGTGATTCTTGCCCTGCTGGTTGATCTAATTATTTTTATGCCGCTGACCCTATCCATCCTGGAAATAGATAAGAACAGAGACCATGCCCTCGGACCGGCAATCCTAAAAATATTCCGCGGCACTTTCTTAAATCCGTTTGTCCTCTCCATTGGCTTAGGTGTGCTGGCGTCCGCAGTCGGATTTAGAATGCCGACGCCGATAGATTCATTCACCGGCCTATTGGGTGCCGCTGCCAGCCCCTGTGCATTATTCGCGCTCGGCGCCTCCTTGGCGGGCCGACCGCTGGCTAAGGATTTTAAGGAAGCCAGCTACTTGATCAGCTTCAAGCTGTTCATCCACCCGCTGGCCATGTGGTTCGCTATGACTCAAATATTTGACGTCAAACCGATGTGGGCGACGGCGGTGATCCTGGTCGCAGGATTGCCCATCGCTGGCAACGTCTTCATCCTGGCACAAACCTACGGCACCTATTCAGAGCGCACCTCAACCGCGATCCTGGTATCAACCGCGATTGCCGTGGTGACGTTTTCTGTCTTGGTTGGGATTTTGACTTAGGATATAAAATACCCATGACGTCGACCATCTCCCGCATCACCCCCACCGTCACCCGTGTCAGCGATAAGACCAACTGGACTTTTATTGAAGTCGAGACCAGCGATGGCGTTCGGGGGGTTGGCGAAGCGACTTTGTATGGCCAGGAAGAGGCGATGGGGGCGCTTACCAGGGGGGTTGAGGGCGACCTTAAAGGGCAACCTTTGTCCGCCATTGAGGCCTTGGCTGAGACGACATCCGCGTCCACCGACCAGACTCAGCGGGCCGTGATCAGCGCGCTTGAACAGGCGAGTTGGGATATTCGCGGCAAGCAAGAGGGCAAGCCGGTTCATGAACTTCTTGGTGGCGCGTTAAATAAACAAATTCCAATTTATGCCAATATTAACCGCCGTACGGTGGATCGATCCTTAGCCGGGTTTGAAGCCAGCGCGCGGGATGCAATTGATGCGGGATTTAACAAGCTGAAAATTGCACCGTTCGATGGCTTATATCCGGACATTGGCCGAGAAGGCGATGCCCTTTTCAGCGCCGGCATAGATCGCATCGCGGCGACGTGTGAGGTGGCGGGCCCCAATGTTCAAGTTCTTGTGGATTGCCACTGGCGACTGACCGTGTCGCGGTCTGAGGATCTCATCCGGCAGGCAGCAGAGATGGGGCTTTATTGGGTTGAATGCCCGTTGCCGGAAGACCCAGATGATTGCGTTGATCTGGCTCGCTTACGTCCCCTTAAAGATTCTCTCGGCGTGCGCATGGCGGGGACTGAAAAGGGCACCAACTTCAACTACTTCGAAAAATTCATCGCGGCCGAGGTCTACGACGTCATCATGCCGGATGTGAAATACGCGGGCGGTATTGGCGCGTTAATGCGGCTTGCCAAATTAGCACATGAACGTGGTATCGATTACTCGCCCCACAACCCGGCCGGACCGCTCTGCCATAACGCGACCCTGCACGTTGCCGCGGTAATTCCGAACCTATTGGTTCTGGAGCACCAGTTCGACGAGAGCCCAATGTTTAAGGACCTGTGCCCTGGTGCTGTGCCGAAGATTGAAAACGGGTTATCGCCCCTGCCGATGGGGCCAGGGATTGGGTTCAGTTTATAGACACTAAGTACGCACGTTTTTTAAGAACCCGCTCAGATTACCCTGCATATCTTTCGTCGGCCCATCAAGATCACCCGCCGCCCAAAGAACCTTAATGGCAGAGCTATAAGATTGGGCAGATGCCAGGGTTACGCCGGCAATTCGATCCGCCACCAACTTCGAACTTTCATTAACACGTTCCACAGTTTGAGTGATTTCCATGGTGGCGCTGCCTTGTTCTTCGACCGCCGCTGAAATGGAGGCGGCGACCTCGTCTATACTGGTGATCGTTTTTGTAATGTTTTCAATGGCGACAACAGACTCTCTGGTCTCAGCCTGAATTTTCCCAATATGCTGACCAATTTCATCGGTCGCTTTCGATGTCTGGTTGGCGAGATTTTTAACTTCGGATGCGACGACCGCGAAGCCCTTACCAGCATCCCCCGCCCGAGCCGCCTCAATCGTGGCATTAAGGGCCAATAGATTGGTCTGTTCGGCAATATCCGTAATCATACTGACGACTTCGCCAATTTTCTGTGCCGCCACATTGAGACCCTGAATTTTTGCATTCACATCGTGGGCTTCCGACACTGCAGAGTTTGCAATTTGTGAAGACTGGGCAACCTGCTGGCTGATTTCCTGAATGGAAGAGGAGAGTTCTGTCGTCGCTGCCGCTGCGGCCTCAATATCTTGCGATGTCGCTGCCGAAGCTTCTGCAACCTGAAACGATCCGCTGGAGGTTTTATCGATGCTTCCCCCCATACCAACCGCTGTCTCAAGCAAATTATTGGAACATTCGAGAATGGTATCCATAGAAACACCCACCGTTTCCTCAAGATTATCCGCCATTTGATTCATCGCAGCCTTCTTTTCAACTTCTGCTCTTTCTACAGACGCCCGCTGTTCCTCTTCAAGCCGCTTAACTTCGATGCCATTATCTTTAAATACTTGTACCGCCGCCGCCATTTCGCCGATTTCATCTGTTCGGTCCAAGCCCGGCACGGTCATATCTAAATTACCCTCCGCTAGTGAACCCATGCCAGCCGTCATCTGGGTAATGGGACCGACAATCCGTCGCGCAAGTGAAATTCCAATCACCGCAATCACAATCAATACAACGATCCCCGCAATCAATATGAATTTACGCATTTCGGCGATGGGTGCTAAAACTTCTGCTTCGTCAATTTCAGCAATTACTGCTAACTTAACACCGTTGAATGTGGTCGACCCATACGCGGAAAGAACCCGGTTTCCATTAATGCCACGCGCTTTCTCAACTCCTTTCTTTCCTGCCAATGCATTTTTTACGGCTGGCGTATCTGTTTTTTTCTTCAGAATTGTTGACGCTTTAGACAGACGAAGGTCGCTGCGGAGCAATAAATCCTGACCGACCAAATAGGCCTCTCCTGACTTTCCCATACCAACGGGAGATTGCATAACTGCATTCAGACGTTTGATCGGCATTTGAAGGATCAACGCGCCCCCAAAATCACCAAATTCATCCAGAAGTGGTGTGCCAATAAAGCTCGCTGGAGCATTCTTTCGGGGGGCATAGGACTTAAAGTCGGTAAAAACAATTGTTCCCTTTTTCGGCTTTTTCTCAGCTGCCTTAAAAATAGCAGCCAAGTCAGTCCCCTTCCATTTTCCTTCTAACAGGTTGGTTGCAAAATCGAGTTCTTTGTAGACCGAATAGACGACATTGCCGTCAACATTGACGATAAACAGGTCATAATAACCGCGTGTTTGGATAAACCGCCGAAACCAGGCATGAAATTCAAGGTGCGCCGTGCTATAGGGCGAGCCATCTGTTGCGCCGGCCAGTTTATCTTTCTCACCAAGGGGGTGCGGATTATTTTTGATATAAAGATCCTGAAGGGCCAGGCCTGCTTTTTCGCCCAATTCTTCATATCCTTCAGAGAATTTCAGCAAGCTTTCCACAACCGACTGATTTGTAGCCAGAGCCGCAAGGTCCTCTTCCGTTCCACTCAAGTATGATTCGATAGCCACCTGGCGAGATTGTTGCAGAACAACCAAGCGTTTGTTGGCCTCAACAACAATCTGGTCGGCGGACTTTATATACCCAATGAACCCCGTCGCCAGCACCGCAACCGACGCCAATATCACCATCGCCAGTGGCAACTTTTTAGCTAACTTCATGTTTTGAAAATTCATAATAAAATCCTAGGCAAAATTCTAATTCACGCGATTTGATATATAGGGTCGCGCCAAGATATTATATTACAATAATTTCATATAATAATGAAACCAAATAGCATACGATGGTGCTACTTAATTTCTGGGCCACAAAATGGGCCCAATTTTTTAAGGATTTTGGCTTAGGGCGTGCGGAAGACGTAGGCAATTGTCCCCGAATTTGCTTAAGCGTGACCCGCGTCTTGAGAAAATCCAGCAAGGCCAACTTCGATCCAGCGTTCCAGGATCGGCTTTAGATTTTCAAACGGCTGGTAACCCGCCGTCAGCATCGCATAGGTCTCACCTTCCTTTACCATCATCGATGGGAAGCCCGTTGCGCCTGTGCGCTGGCAAAAGATGAAGTCGAGCTTGGTGAGTTCTTTGTAGTCGTCAGACGAAAATTTAGCTTCAAATTCCTCTGGGTCCGCACCGACTTCTTCACACAACACCTTGAACGTTTCGACATCTGTCGTGTCTTTGTTTTCGGTATAGAAACTGCGGCTGATGGCTTCATAGAACGGCAGGGTTTTTTCCTTGTGCAGGGAACGCATGGTGACGACGGCGCGGCAGGCGGGTTCTGTATCCAGCACAAACCCTTCCCGATCAAAGAAGCTAAAATCAAACGGTGCCCCTGTGGCACGGTTAACGTCTTCCCAATGGTGGCGGATCGTTGCTTTGTAGTCATCAGACATGGGGTCAGTTTCATAGGCATGCAGTCCGCCCAAGCGGATGGTCAGGGGGGCTTGGTCGTTGAAGTGAGTATAGATTTCCTCAACCGCGTGGGAGAATCCCCAGCACCAAGAACACATGGGGTCGCCGACGTAGATGATTTCTTTGGTTGTCATATTTCTTTTCCTTCAGGAAATTTTTCGATAGCTCGCATATGCCACTTGGTATGTCATCCTAACTTCATCACCCTGATCCAAACGCCGTAGCACCCTTCGGAGGGCCGCGGCTGACAAGGGTTGGTGGTTCGCTGCCGGCGTCTCCGCACCGATACCTTTAATCACGCGGGCAAAAGCGAGCGCGCTGGGGTAGGTCCGCGGGGTCTCAATAACATCCACCTGACCATCACCAAGCCCGTCAGGCCAGTATCCGTTCAATGTCTTAAAGGATGGAAATTCAGGCGTCCCTTGAACAAATCCACTGGCCTGATGCGCGTCCTGCCATTCAGCCAATGAGCCTTTGGCGAGGGTCGTGTAAGCAAGATACCCGCCCGGACTTAACAAATGCATCAAGCGAGCAATGCTGCCGGGTAAATCTTCAAACCACTGAAATGTCATGTTGGCGCAAATGAGGTCGAACGGCCCGTCCATGGTTGGCGCTTCACCGTCCATCTGACGAAACTGTATGTCAGGGGGGTCGCCCAATTCACGGCGGCAGGCGGCCAGCATATCAAGTGAAATATCTGTCACGATCCAGTGAGCATCAGGAAGCGTTTCTCTCAGCACGTCGGTCAGGAATCCTGTGCCGCAGCCAATTTCCAAAATTCGCGGCGAAGCAGGTAGTGAGAACGCGCCAATCCGATCCGCCAAGTTCCCTGCCGTAACCCGTTGCAGCTTGGCAGTTTGAGCATAGCCGTCAGCTGCCTCGCCGAAAGCACGATTGATACGATCTTTCCGCTGGCTCATTAAAGGTCGTCCCATATGGCCAACAACCGTTCGGCGCACCACGCTGGGTCTTCCATTGGCAACAAGTGTCCGCCATCGTGCCACTGAATTGGCGCCACCCCCTCAAACCCGGCCTTGGTCATCGCCGGTGATACGATCTGGTCAGACTTCCCCGCCAAAACGAATACGGGCGTCCGCTCAAGTGCCAGGGCATCCCGTTCATCCCAATCAGCAAGCCATGTAAGGCTCTCAGCCATGCGGTCGATGTCAAATTTATTAAGCGGATTATCGTTGCCACACCGACTCATAAAATCAGCAGTTACTCGGTCTGGCTTCCTAAAATATTGCTCCTGCATTAACTCTAGAACTCGGACGGGCTGGGCAGGATGATACCCCTCGGTCTCAGTAAAACGCGGAAAAGCATTGATGCCGACGAGTCCCTGCCATGGAGCTGGTTTATGTTTGAGCAGCCACATAAACCCCATCGAATGTCCAACCGCCAGTACAGGCGCGTTCAATTCGACATCTGGCATGACAGGATCACCGGTAAAGCCTAGGTCCACTGGGGCACACTTGAACTGCTGCAGACAGTCCACCAGCGGATCAAAAAAATGCCGGTCAAATCCCCAGCCATGAACCAGGAGTATTGTGGGGGTATCTGTACCTGCCATGCGAATGCACCGAGTGAAATCGAAACTCGTTTTTAATAGCTTTTAGCCCAACAAGCACGCAACGAGTTTCGTTGGTCGTGTTATGTATCCAAGTTTAGCACGCGAATGAGCCGCATAGATCGCCAGTGCCGATAGCCTACGCCAATAAATTCAAACGAATATAGCCAAATTGCATAGGTGCGTAATGGGCTAATAGCCTAATTGCAAACCTTACCCTAACCTGACAATCTTCGCCCTCAATTAAGTATAGCTCTCATTTTTAGAGTCAAAGCTTTCTTAACAGGTCCAGATGCGCGATGGAGAAACAAAGACTCTATATGATGATCGGGCTGACCTTGCTCAGCGTGTTTCTGCTTTCGATATTGTGGGAATTCGGCTTTGAGGAGACGGTCTATTCATGGTTTGGTCAGAAACACGCCACAATTGAATCTGATGGGGAGAAATGGGAATATATCATTACCGCTACAGCCTTCGTTGCGATCGGATTATTCCTTTCTTTTTTGATATCTCAGCCAACCCTCACGAAGCATAGGCGTGTAGAAAAAGCTCTTCGTGAAAGTGAAGAGCGGTTCCAAACCCTTATCAGCAGCGCTGACCACGGCATTCTTGCCCATCGGAATTGGGTTCCTCTGTATGCCAACCAGAAGTTGGCAGATATGTACGGGTATGATTCAGCAGAAGAGATCATGGCGCTGGCATCAACAAAATCATTAACCCACCAAAATTATAGACACGACAATCATAAGCGTAGGCTCATAGGTGAGAATCTGGAACCGGATTACGAAGTTAAAGGATTGCGTAAAGACGGAACCGAAATTTGGGAAGAACGTCGATCCTTTATCATAGATTGGGATGGTGAACCTGCTGTTTGCAGCATGAGACTCGATATATCCAAACGTAAAAAAGTGGAGTTGGAACTGCGCCAGACCCGCGATGAATTAGAACGTCGGGTGGAGGAGCGCACAGAAGAGCTAAACGCTGAACTAAAAATGCGCAAAAAGGCGGAAGAAATTGGCGACTTAGAACGTCGACGGTTGGCGGATGCAGTTAACAGCTTTAAAGACGGCTTTGCGCTCTACGATGCAGAAGACAAACTGGTAATTTGTAACGAAAATTACTTGGCTGCCATGGATGATGTCCGTGACTATCTAAAGCCCGGCATAACATTTGAGGCGTTTCTTCGGATCCGTGCGGATCGCGGCCTGCGCCAGGATGGTATCGTGCGAGACGAAGCATCCATCCAAAACCGAATGAAAGAACATCTAAATCCAACGGGGCCGTTGGAAAGACAATTTGATGACGGCAGAACGTTTCAAATTCATGAATTTAAGACACACGATGGTGGTATCGCCGTCGTTCGTATCAATGTCACAGACTTAAAAACGTCAGAGCAAGAGTTGCGCCAAAGTCAGGAACGACTTTCCAACGCGATTGAAAGCCTGAATGAGGGATTTGCCTATTACGATGCCGATGACCGCCTTGTAACTTTCAATGAGCACTATGCAGCACACCACAGGAGCATGGGAAGTGATTTAAAAGCGGGGGTAACTTGGGGGGAATTGATCCGGGGGCTGGTTGAGAACAAACGCATCCCTGCGGCGGCGGGGCGAGAAGAAGAATATATCGCCGAGAGAATAGCCCTCCACCGTAATTTTAAAGAGCCTCTCGTTACCCAAAAGGATGACGGCATGTGGATCATGGTGACCGAAAGTCTCACCCCAGACGGCGGAACTGTCCTAAGCATCCTGGACGTTACGAAACTAAAAAATACGGAAGACGAATTGCGCCAAGCAAAGGCTATTGCCGATGAGGCCAGCCGGGCCAAGTCTACATTTCTTGCAGCGGCCAGCCATGATGTTCGACAACCGCTTCAGGCGTTGGGGATGTTCTTATCAGTGCTCGGGGACAAGCTATCAACACCGCCGATTAAAAATAATCAAACGATCCAAATTCTTGTTGCCCGCATGAACGATTCGGTTTCTGCATTAAGCGGATTATTCAACTCGTTGTTGGATGTTTCCAAATTGGAATCTCAAACTCTGGACCCTGAAATTTCTGAATTCGATGTCGGAGAATTGATATCTCGACTGTCAGGCCAGTTTGAGCCTCAGGCAAAAGCCAAGGGACTTATTCTCAAAACCAAGACTGCGGAATTAAGAGTACGAAGCGACGAGGCCCTCTTAAGTCAGGTATTAAGTAATTTTTTAGGGAACGCCATTCATTATACGGATGAGGGCGAAATTCTATTCAGCGTCCGTCTGCGTAAGAACCACGTTGGAATTCAGGTCACCGACAGCGGCATCGGTATAGCCAAAGAAAAAATCGATCACATTTTTGAAGACTTCTACCAAGTGGGAAACGAACAACGTGACCGAACAAAGGGAATGGGGCTAGGTCTTTCCATTGCCAAACGAACCGCCGACTTACTCGGGTTGTATATAGCGGTGAGGTCTGAAGAAGGCGTTGGGTCTACTTTTGCCATTCAGATGCCTGTTGTTGAGCCCTCCGATATCAATGCCATTGAAGAAGAATTAAATGTAAGAAAAATGAGTGGTTAAAAGATGGGCAGCCCTAATATTTTTTGTCGATTGTCCGGAATTGAAATCTCTGGTTAAGTAAGCGGACCATTTAAATTTATACTGACCCACTTAATGAATAGCATCGACACACCGTCTGAAATAAAATCCCCTGAGGCTTATCAGGCGGCGATGCTGGCGCTCAATAATAAGACACGCCCGCCGGCGGTCCTGCGTTTGTTGATGAACGCGTTCGAAAGCTATCGTCAGGCCCGCAAGATTGGTTGGTCACGGCCTTGGAATAAGTATGGCGTCAAAACCTTTCAAAGCTTTCGCTTGGACCTAAATCAAGACACAGACCTGATTACGTTTGCTAAAGACCTGGCACCGTCAGATATGCCGGAGGACGCCCGGACCTACGTCGAAGACTTGTTGGATGATGCGCCGAACTCTCGTCAACAGCTCATGGGATTCTTATTCTTTCATGAAATTGTGGACGGTGATCAGATTCATGAAGGCGTCACCCTCAGTTTTGGGCGAAAGCACCAGAAGCGCTATCGCGACCGGCTCGACTTTGTATTTGAGGCCCCTGTACAAAATGGCCAAGCTGGATCGTTTTCTAAGCTTAGGATTTACGTTGATCCCTTCCAAGGGGTCAAACCTCCGCTCTGGGAGACTGAATGTGATGGTGCAGCGATGACATCTGCCCCCGTAGCATTCGGCCGCCTGTGCGCGGTTTACAAGGAGTGGCAGTCGGTACAAGGCCGACCCTGGGATCATTGGACGTCGGTGTATATCGATCACTTCGGCCCCCGCCGTCACTTCGTCGAAAACAGCCACTTCCCTGTTTTCGAAACGGTTGCTACGTGATGATTTATAATGGCCTACCTCAACGTCTTTAAACGCATTGCCAAAGTCGCCAAGATCGGTGTCGCCGCCCGAAAATTAAAACGCAGCGACACAGACAACGACCGCCTAAAAGCCCGGCGCGCACTGACGGCTTTGTTCGCCGATGCCCGCGGGGTCACCATGAAGTTCGGCCAGTTGATGGCCCAAGGTGGTGATGATCCGCTGACAGAATTAACCGACAGCGTTGAGCCGTTGCCGCTTTCAGACATGATCCCCGTTATCGAAGAAGAACTTGGTCGCCCGGCAACGGATATCTTCGCTAACATTGAAGAGTCCAGCGCAGCTGCGTCGCTCGGCCAAGTGCATAAGGCGGAGCTTAAAGACGGACGCATAGTCGCGATCAAGGTTCAGTATCCCGCCATCAAAGATGCCGTCGATGCTGAGATGAAACTGTTCGGATTGATGCCCGGGGTGGGGCCTGTCAGCAAGTGGGGGTTCGACCTCGACGGATATAAAACGGCACTCCGGGAAAATATGGACCGAGAATTAGATTACAGAAACGAGGCCCGCCGCCAGGAAGAGTTTCGGCAGACGCTTAACGTAACGGGGCTTATTATTCCGCAGGTGTTTTCTGAATTCACCACTGCTCGGGTCCTGGTGCAGGAATGGAAAGAGGGCGTCAAACTGGAGGACGTCGCGGATTGGGAGCCAAATGATCGCAACAACGCTGGGCGAATTTTACTCTCCACTTTGTTGCAGAGTTTGTTCCTCATCGGCGAAGTCCACGGTGACCCACACGCCGGCAACTTTATGTTTCAAAAGTCTGATGCAGGTGATGTCTCTGTCGTGCTGATCGATTTTGGCTGTACCATTGAAGTGGCTAAACCCAAACGTCTCGCCCTGCTAAAAACGATCCTCTCGCTCCGTGAAGATACCCCTCTTTCTCCGATGGAGGCATTCGCGGCGATTGGCTTTGATGCGGATAAGTTGTGCGCGATCTCTGGAAGTTTGGCCCCGCTTGCGCACATTCTATTCGAGCCATTCAAGAAGGATGGGAATTTCTTCGTTCAACAGTGGAATTTAAAATCTCAGTTTGAGCAATTGCTTGGAGAAAACCGATGGTGGTTTAGGGCGGCTGGCGAGCCGACACAAATTCTGCTGTTACGCGCCTTCCAAGGCTTCGTACAACAGCAGGAAACCATCCGCTGTGGATTGGACTGGGGACGAACACTGGCAGCGACACTCCCCAATAGCCTGTTTGAAGAAGCGCGGGCGCTAGAACTTCCCAAGATGTCGGCAGACATCACCAGTCGCGCATCTTATGTCTCGACATCATTGCTCATAGCAAAGTCACTTTGTGTAACAGTCCGGGAGAATGGAACCCAGATCGTCGCCCTCACCATGCCGGCAAAGGCCGCGCTGAACCTTGAAAGCCTCATTCCACCAGATGTCATTGAGTTCCTTCGTGCCTCCCCTGAATGGGATCTAGAGAAAATCTTCAGCGACGTTCGCGCCCGCGGGCTTGAGCCACAAGAAATTCTAAACTTCAACAGAGAAACAAAGAATTATCATATTTGGCTGGAGTGACCCCAAGCTTAATAATTAGTAGAGGAATTTGCGATAGTCTGGGTCTGAAATCGAGCTAAAAACGGGAATTGAGCCCATGATCAGAACCGCCATATTTGCCACTCTTGTCGCCATACTTTTCGCGACACCCGTCGCGGCGCAGGGCGTAAACGACCAAAATCCTGGCCGGTTCCAGGGCGGGCAGTCTGGTGTGCCGTTGTCTTTCTTTTGCAATCATGTGCCAGATTTAAGCGTGCAGCGCTCTGACGGCGTCGATAACTGGGTGCGTATTTGCACAGTCTGGTTTGCTGCTAATCGAGATCTCGGCCGAGGCATTGACGGCAAAGACTCTTCCAAATCCACAAAATCCTCCAAATAATTTCCCCGACTTGTTGTTGACCGGGGTCAAGGCAACACATCTGAATTCCTGGCACTATAATTCTGCAATCAGCGGAGGCTTGCTCCTCTGATTGATCCAGAAGACGAACAAATTTGGGAAATCAGGAGAACACCATGTCGATGAAAAACATCCTCGTCCATGTCGAAACGGCGGGCAATGCCCCTGCTCAAGTGGCCGCTGCCCTTGAATTCGCCAAGGCGGAAGACGCAATTTCTACGACAGGTCTCTGCGTTCGTCCTGCCCTTCCCTTCGTCCGCGGTGAAATTGCACAAATTCCGCCGGAGGTCGTTGAGTCTTACAACAAGAACTTGGATCAAGAGCTATTCCCTGCGGCCAAAAAAATATTTAAATCTGCCGCCAAAAAAGTCGGCATGGAAGACAAGGCCGTTTGGGAAACCGCCGTTGGTGATACGGCGCAGTTACTGGAACGCAAAGGCCGCTATGCCGACCTAATCATCGTCGGTCAAACCCAGCAAGAGGATACGCTTAGTAATTATCACCGACTGTCGGATAACCTGGTGATGATGGCGGGCAGGCCGGTTCTGGTCATCCCCGACCTTGGTATTGGCGATAGCATTGGCAAAAAAGTCCTGGTCGCCTGGGATGGCAGCCGCGAAGCAGGCCGGGCCGTATCCGATGCGCTCGATATTTTAGCGCGTGCCGATGAGGTCCACTTATTCAGCGCTGGCGATACCAAAGAGCAGGCCGATAAAAAACTTAAAGGCCTGAGGGAATATCTTAGTAATCACGGTATCGAAGCGGCTGAAGTACTAGGCGTAACCGGTGTCAAAGATCCCGGTGAGGCTATGCTGGATCACGTTAAGCATGCAGACCTCGACATGATTGTCATGGGGGCTTATGGCCATTCAAGGTTCCGCGAAATGATCCTTGGTGGTGCGACCCGGTATGTCCTAGAACACACCACGGTTCCAATCTTTATGTCGCACTAAAAAACGCTCGTCAGAAATAGTGACCATCGATCAATTGAATATTCAACGTGGAGGATTATATTAAGACGTGATGTAACTAGAATTGAGCGGAGGATGGAATGCCATCTTCGAAGAAAAGAAAAAAGGCATCGTCCTCGGCCCCGGCTCCATCAACGGCGACCTCTAGCGGTCTCCATTGGAGCTGGTATCTCTTGGGCGTCTTCCTGATTGCTATTGTCGGGGGTGCAATTCACCTGACATCCAACAGCCCTAGCACCGCGCACCTGAATGTAACGGTTCCTGCATTGGCCGGTGCTGCGGCCAGCGGCGGAAAAATTTTCGCGGAAAATTGTGTTTCCTGTCACGGTGCGAATGCGGCCGGAAGCGACAGCGGACCGCCTCTAGTCCACAAAATTTATGAACCCAATCACCATGGTGACGGATCGTTCTACATGGCCGCCAAACGCGGCGTTCGTCCGCATCATTGGAAATTTGGCCCAATGCCGCCGATGCCAAACATCAATGACGGCCAGATGGTCAACATCGTCGCCTATATCCGCACACTTCAGCGGGCAAACGGCATTTTCTAAATAATCAATCGAATAAGGAAGGAAATTAAGCATGAAAGTTTCTGTACTCGCGATTGCGCTGACCCTTGCAGTGTCGGTTGGAGCCACGACTTCTTGGGCAGCCGGCTCCCATAGCACCCCCCACAAACCGCACGGAAGTATGGGTTCCGGGAAAATGGGGCACGGAACTATGGGTCATGGGGAAACGGGGCACGGCCACGGCTCGTCTGCAACCGGGGAGCCTGGAAAAGCAGCCCATGCGAAGCGCACGATTTCCATCATGATGGATGATAATTTCTATGCGCCGAAAAAGATTACCGTAAATGAAGGCGAAACCGTTCGCTTTGTCGTTAAAAACAAGGGTCAGTTGGTGCACGAATTCAACATCGGCACCGCCGCCATGCATGCAGATCATCAGAAAGAAATGATGGGCATGATGGATAAGGGCATTCTCGAAGCCGATAAAATCAACCATAACATGATGAAAATGGGCGGCGGCATGATGCACGACGACCCGAACAGTGTTCTATTGGAACCAGGAAAGTCCGGCGAAGTTATCTGGAAATTTGCAAAATCCGGCAACCTGGAATTCGCCTGTAACGTGCCCGGCCATTATGAAGCCGGCATGAAGGGACATTTGAAAATCCACAACTAGGTTTTATAGCTAATTTAGTCGTCAGCCCCCACAGATCACGGTGGCAACGGCCGTTCCTTTAGGGCCTTCACCACGGACAGAAATCTGCGCACCTACAGGCAGAACGCTCCACACTTCTTCACTCACCTTCGGGCACGCTATCGACACGACGCTACGCCGAAGTCTCTCCGGCATGGCAGAAATTTTTTGCGCGTGTTCGCCCGGGATTAAAACACTAACTAAAATAACCTTACCCTTAGTTTGGGCATGCCGATAGGCCCAGCCATGCGGAATTGACATCGTCTTGTAGCGCGTGGAAACCATGTGCAACGAACGGGTAAAGGCCCGGTCAAAATCATCTCGGACGAACCGTTCGTGCACATAAAGCCACGACAACAACATCGCCGCCGTGATTAGCGGCACTGTTCTCCGCATGTGATCCCCCTCGCGGTTAACGCTTACCCGACAGGATTGGCCTTAAAGTAGTCGACGTCCTCCGCCGATTGTTCCCAATTATCATTGCCCCGCCAACCGGTGGAGCGGCCGTACTTATCGCCGCCATAGCGAACCCGGAACAACATCGTGCGCTCTGGTCCATTTTCGTATTCATGTACTTCGCCGGGCGGATGCACAATAAATGCCCCGGGCGTTACCGGAACAGCATCTTCCCCAGGAATTCGCATTGTGCCCCCGCCTTCGAAGCAGAAATAAATTTCGGTTGCTTCCGGGTGGCAGTGATAAGGACTGACCTGACCCGGCTCCCAACACGCGACTGTCACATCACCCCCCTCAATGGTAGCGAGATTTTTCTCGATGTGCTTTTCCAGACTAAATTCGGCTTCACCCTGTAGGCTAAAAACATGCATGTTTACTTTCCCTTTTTTATTTTCATCAACATCAACACCTCAAGTGAACGATAATTTTCAAATAACTGCAATTCACCTTTGAACCTTTCTCAATCCGCACATAGGATACTCCCTCACGCATCGGCAGGTAAGAGGAATTTAAACTCGATGACGGACAACGATAGAGACGAATGGTCGGCCCAGTTGTTTAACCAAATGGTTGATGCTGGGGTTACCTTGTTTAGTTATATCCCGGACTTCGGAAACGCCCGTATTGTTGAACTAGCAGAAGCCCACAATGAGGCTCAGCCAGTGCTGCTGACCACGGAAGAAGAAGGCGTCGCGGTCTGCGCAGGCGCTGATTTAGTCGGCAAGCGCGGGGTGCTGATGATGCAGTCATCGGGCGTTGGCAACTGCCCCAATTTTTTATCCCTGGTTAAAGGTGGCGGATTTCCCATCCTGATGGTGGTATCCATGCGGGGTGATTATGGCGAACAGAACCCGTGGCAATATCCGTTGGGTCAAGCCGTGGATTCGCTATTGGAAGCCATGGGCGTGTTGCTGTTCAAAGTCGATTCGCAGGAAGATTTAGAACCTGCGATCACCGCAGCGCTGTCCACAAGTGGCAAGGGCGGACAATCGTGCGCCATCATCCTCACCCAAAGATTTATCGGTGCCAAAGCGTTTTAGGAGTTAAAGACATGTCAGAACCCACAATCGACCGCCGCGAATTGCTGGCGAAGCTTATCCCCAACCCTGACGATTATCTAATTATTAGCGGCCTCGCAGGTGCTGCCCGGGATGCGGCAGCCCTAACCGAAGACGGCGATAACTTGTTCACCATGGCGGGTGCCATGGGGGCGGCTGTTTCCATGGGGCTTGGCGTCGCGATGTCGGCACCAGACCGGCAAGTCCTGGTCATAACCGGCGATGGCGAATTGATGATGAACATGGGCGGCTTGGCAACGGCTGCGTCCGCCGCGCCGAAAAATCTTTCGATCATCTGCATCGACAACGGTGTGCATGCAGAAACTGGTGGCCAAAAGGGCCATACATCTCGCGGCACGGATTTGGCCCTGGTCGCCCAAGGTACCGGATTAACGTCAGTTATGAAGGTCACCAATGACACTGAGATTGACGAGGCAGCAAAGTTCCTGACAGGGTCAGCGGCGCCACGATTCTTGTTGGTTAAAGTAACCGATGGTCCACCGGCTTCCTACAAACGGAACATGAACCCGACCGCATGTAGAATAAGATTTAGGAACGCTTATATGGCTTCGGCTTAGGGGCTTTACTCTAACACAAACTCAGCATTCGCGTTCTTCGCGACATCCTTGAGTTTGCCGCGCAATCCGGGCGGGACAGGAATTCCAGTATTTTCCCGTTCCGCCCAAATTTTCTTTTCGGGCTCCCCTGCGACCATGACAGGTTCATCAGAGTCACTGGGTCGGGTCGCGTGGAGATCGTCGATCAGTTCATCGACTTTGCTTTCAAACACACCTTCCGGCACAAATGCCGTCGGATTGATGGTCATGAAGAAGTGGCCGAGGTCCATGGTCCCTGGTGTGCGTCTGGCGTGGCCTTCTGAGGTCACCACACTGGCACCGGAAAGAGCCGTCGATAGTATTTCAACCATTGCCGCCAAGCCGTAGCCTTTGTGACTGCCCAGTTCGCGTGTCCCGCCAAGGGGTGATTGTGTACTATAATTACTAGCATCTGTCGTCGGCAGGCCATCCGCGTCATTGGCCCAGCCGATGGGCAGAGGATCGTTCTCGTTCGCCTTATTGCGAATTTTGCCTGCGGCCACAGTAGATGTCGCCATATCTAGACTGAAATCTGGATTGCGTTTTGCAGGGGCGGCGAAGGCGATGGGGTTGGTTGAAAGTTTGGCTTCCGCACCAAATGTGGGTGAGACCCTGGGAGCCGAACCACTGGTTACTGAAAAACCAATCTGCCCGACCTTGGCGGCTAAATTTGAATAATACCCAGCTGCCCCGTAGTGCGCTGAATTCCGGACAGCGACACCCGCCATGCCCACGGTCTTAGCTTTCTCAATCGCGATTTCCATGGCACGGACGCCGGCAACATGGCCCAACCCACCGCCTGCGTCTAATAGGGCTGTACCAGGAGTTTCACTCACAAGTGTCACCTCGCCATCCATGGTCAGTAAACCGTCGCGGCGACGCTGATCATAGACCGTTAGCATGGAAATTCCGTGGGTATCCACGCCATGCATGTCGGCATAAATCATCGCGTCCGCAGTGATCGGAATATAGTCGTCGCGCATCCCCCAGGCCGTCAGCACGGCGACAATTTGGTCTCTAAGGACAGAGGCAGGAAAGAGTTTAATTTCGTCGGACATGGTCGGTTTTCCTAGACGATGCTTTTAACCAGACCACCATCCAAGCGCCAGTTACTGCCGGAACAATAGCCACCGTATTGACTGCACAAGAAAGCAACCGTGCCGCCGAATTCTTCCGTCGTTCCAAAGCGTCCGGATGGCAAGGCGGCCTCGCGCTTTGCTAGAATCTCCTCCGGCGTAACGCCTTGTTTTTCAGCATTGACCCGCGCGCCCTGTCGGGTACGGTCGGTCAGGACTGAAGACGGCGATACGATGTTGACTGTGATGCCATCGGCAATAACTTCACCCGCCAGCGTTTTCATATAATTCACGATTGCACCGCGCAGCGTATTGGATAGCACGTAATTGGGAATCGGTTGCACGATGGCGGTTGATCCCACTGTTATGATCCGCCCCCACTTGCTGGTCTTCATGTCGGGTAGGACCAAGCTGGTCATCCGGATCAGGCTGAGCACCATGTTCTGGAATTCGCTGATCAGTTCCTGCTCATCCAGTTCCTCTGCCAACCCAAACGCCGGGCCGCCATGGTTGTTGAACAAAATATCAATGGGACCGCCAAGCGCTTCTTTTGAAGACTCATACAACGCGTTCATGTTGTCTGAATTTGTGACGTCGCCTTCGAAGCCGACCGCAAGGCTCCCGGTTTCATCGGTGATTTTCTTTGCAGCAGCCTGCGCTCGCTCCAAGTTCGAACCACTAACGGAAACACTGACACCTTCCGCCGCCAACGCCAGGGCTGATGCATAGCCAACCCCTTTGCTCGCGCCCAAGACGATGGCGCGTTTTCCCTTAATGCCGAGATCCATTGTTTTCCCCTGTTGTTTAGGCTTTATCCGTCTCTTCGACTTCGTCTGCAATGTCCTGCATGCGCTCACTCATCCTGAGGCGTGTGGACAGATAGGTGAAGAAGACCACAGCCAAAGCAAGCCCAATCGCCAGCGGACTATTGAACAATGCCGCCATCCAATCGCCTTCCTGGATCAACAGAGACCGACGAATGTTTTCTTCAGCCTGCGGTGCCAATAGGAAAGTAATGACCAAGGGTGCTTCCGGAATTTTGTAAAGCCGCATGAAATAACCCAACACGCCGAAGAACAACATCACAACGACATCATATGGATTATTCTCGTATGAATAAGATCCAATCACCGCCATCATCATCACAATAGGCACCAACAAAGGCGCCGGAAGTTCACCCAGTTTGGCATAGACAAAGGCAAAAATTCTGCCAATGCCCAGATTAAAGATATTGCCAACCAAAAGTATTATGAACAGTGAATAAATGATTGTCGGAAACAGCTCAAACATCCGCGGTCCAGGTGTCGCCCCTTGAAGCATCAGCGCAGCACCAATCAACGCTGCAACAGCGCTTCCCGGAATACCGAAAGCCAGCAACGGCACCAAGGTCGGGCCGACGGTCGCGTTATTGCCTGATTCAGCAGCCGCAATACCTTCAATCACCCCCGAGCCGATTTTCTTTTCAGGATATGCCTGCTTGACGATTCCGTAGGACATGAAAGCACCAACGGTTGAACCCAGCCCCGGCAGCATACCAACAAAGGTGCCAACACCGAGGCCAATGGCCATTTCTCGCCAACAGCTTATATATTCCTTCCACGAAAGACCGTCGCCACTGACTGTGAGAATATTCTTAACCGTATCGCCAAGCTCTTGTGCTTTTTTGTTTTCACGTACGATCTCCACAGTCTTTTCCATCATCGCTCCCATGGCAAAAATACCAATTACCAGAGGGATAAGTTTAATCCCGCCAGCGAGCCACCATAGATCAAACGTATTTCGGGAAACGGAACTAATAGGATCAATCCCAATTGTTCCGACATAAAGCCCGATTGCCGCACTCAACATACCCTTAGCCAAATGGGCACCACTTAACGCACCCAGCAGGCAAACGGCCAAAACCATTAACCAGAATCTCTCAGACGGTCCAAATTCAAGCGCAACCAAGGCTAACAGTGGCGCGATTAAAACGGTAATTACATCGCTGAGGAAATCCGCCGTCACAGAAGCATAAAGCGCCATTAACAACGCCTTACGACCTTCTCCTCGCCGCATCATTTTATGGCCGTCAAAGACAGTCGCCGCCGCTTCAGAGGTGCCAGGCGTGGCAAAACTAATCGCCGAGATCGAGCCGCCATAAATGGCGCCTTTGTACAGACCAATCAAAAGGCCCAGGGCAGATGCTTGAGGAAGAGTAAAAGTAAGGGGCAGCATCAAGGCCACACCGGTTGATGCGCTTAGTCCAGGCATCGCGCCCACACCAACGCCAATAAATACACCAATCGCCAGCCACATCATCGTCTTAAACGTAAAGACCAAGACGATAGCTTCTTGGAGGGCTTCTACATTAACCAAGGTAATTCTCTCTCTATGCTGGGATGATGAAGGACGGGAGATAAATCCCGATGACTCGGAACAGGCCGAAGATTGTTATGCTGATAATAACGCCAGCAATAACCGCAGTTCGGATGGGTCGGATACCTAAGACATAAACGCCGACCGCCAGGAAAAAGGGCGTTACAATCAGAAAATCAACACGCCATGCCAATTCGAAATAAATGTAACAAACCACGACGACAATTGCCGGAAGGATAAAATCCTGCCGATTAACAGCAGCCATTTCTTTATCGGTTTTATCCTTGTGCCCATCGAAGATCATGGCCAGGGAACAGGCCAGCATCGTTCCCGCGGAAACAAGCGTGAAAAAGCCTAATTGAAATCCATCGCGCAGCCTTTCGAACACCCACTCCTGCTGGGTCAAATAAAGTACCAATAGGAGAAGCAACGCCGTGACGACAACGCCAAACCCTTGATTGGTTCTGATCCAATCAGCCCGTTTATCAGAGCCAGAAGTTTCACCGTCCAAACCGAAAATCCCCCGTCTTAAAATAATTAACAAACGTTAAGACGCCGAACCGCTCGGACCGGAGAAACCGGTCCGAGCGGACAGCAATCCACTATATTCAGTCTACTTGAGCAGAGAAATGTTCTCTCTGGCCAACTTCAACACGTCATTGTAGGCAACCGCAGCCTTATCTTGCGGCAGGTAGGTGATAATTTCACCCAACTTACCGATTAGCTTCTTAACCGGCTTCGCCTTCAAAAGCTTACCAAGCTTCTCGGACATGACCTTAACCTGTGCGTCCGGGGTATCCGGGTGCATGGCGAAGAAACGAGGCGGGTTGTAAGGCTTAAGGCCAAGAGTCTTGGCGTTCGGCACGTTACCCAATTTTTTCTTCTGCTTTTTAGGATAGTCAGTATCACTGGCATTAAAGATCGCATTGTGCTTCTGCGTCATGCCGATGGCGGTGGACGTGGTCAATGCGATCATATCAATATGCTTACCGATATAATCATTCATTGCTTTGCCGGTACCGGAATAGTTAACCAGGACCACCTGCTTATCTACACCCAAGGCCTTCAACGCTTGGACAACGCCCAACAAGTGAGTCATCGTTGCGCCGATGGATATTTTCTTGCCACCTTTTTTAAGGTGAGCAATGAAGCCCTTCCATGTGTCATAAGGCTTACCTTTTGGTGACATCAGGGTGGTTTTCATGACTGAATAGTAAGCAACGATTTTGATCTTACCGGGATCAAATGGCGGCTTCTTTTCAGCCAATGCAGCCAAAACAGGTGTTGGGCTGGCGAGAATTACGGTATGTCCGTCAGCGCCTTTAGCAAGCATGTGCTTCCAACCAATGGTTCCACCTGCGCCACCACGGTTCTGTACCCGCATGCCGCGACCAAAGAAGTCGAAGCCAACAGAAGACATAACGCGTGCCCAGCGGTCGGTTCCGCCACCAGCGCCGAATGGCACCAACGCCAGAACGGTCTTGTCGTTAGGATATTCAGCAACAGCCTTCGTCGGCCCCATTGCTACGGTTGCCGCAACGGCAAAAGCCGCCAAGGTGGCACCGTTTAAAAGAGTACGTAAGGACATAAGATTTTCCTCCCTATTTGTAAAAAAGCCCTGTTAATACTGTCGTATGTGTTCATTCGCAAAAAATACTGGTCCATGCAGGATGATAAAGCAAGCTAATGAATACACCGTGGCAGAATTAAGGCGTTTGCGCCTGGAAGCCAAGCACACCAACAGTTTTTTATCGCTTCATTCAGTGCAGTTAAATTGTCCGTCGTCATATAAATTGGAACAATCACCGGCCTGATCTAAAGGAGGATCTGGCTCATCTGGTTCAAGATATTAAGCGGCGTATTTGCGGTATTGCAAGCGCCGGTGTTCCATTGTTTTCAGTTTGATCCTTTCCC